>PIXW01000130.1 GCA_003601535.1 ANME-2 cluster archaeon | reverse complement strand
TGGTGAACCGATCGCTATCGATCGACCAGCACGGATCCGGCAGCCTCGATCCCGGCTCCGAAATCAGAGACGATTCCATGCTTATGCAGGATCGATTCGAGCATCTGGATCGTTATCAGTATATCCTTTGGTCTGAAGTTGCCCATGCTTCCGATCCGGAAGATGTTTCCTTTGAGATGTGCCTGTCCGCCAGCGATCAGTATGCTCGAGTCAAGCATCTCCTGCTTCATCTGATCGAACGTGATACCGGATGGCACCTTCATCGCTGTTACAGTGTCTGAGTACCTGCTCTTCTCATCCAGCTGAGGAAACATCTCGATTCCCATCGCATCTGCCGCAGCACGCACCGCCGCAGCACCTGCGGCATGTCGCTTCATCCGTGCGGTCAGTCCCTCCTCGTGAGCGATTCGCAACGCCTCCTGTACAGCATAGAAGAGTGGGATCGATGGCGTATACGGTGTCTGACCTTTTTTGGCACTCTTGCGATGTTCTTTGAGATCCAGATAGTATGGTGGGTTCTGTACGTCCTCCATCTTCTCGAATGCTCGCTCGCTGACCGAGACAGCAGCAAGCCCTGGCGGCGCGCCGATGCATTTCTGCGATCCGAGAATCGCAATATCCACACCCCATCTGTCCACAAGAACCTCGGTTCCACCGATCGAGGTGATCCCGTCCATGATGAACAGCGCATCGTGTTTGCGTGCCAGTTTTCCGACCTCCTCTGCGGGATTGAGCATTCCGACCGATGTTTCGTTGTGAACCATCGCGATTGCGTCCGCACCATTCTCGAGCGCTGCCGCTGCAGCATCCAGATCAAGTGGATAGCCCCACAAAGACTCGACCGGAACCGTCCTGCCATACCGCTCGCCGATATCTCGAAACCGCTCGCCAAACTTGCCGTTTACGATCGTTACGATCGTTTCATCCTGACCTATCAGGTTTCCAACCGCAGCCTCCATCCCGCTGGTGCCTGAGCCGCTCAGCAGCAGAATATCATTCCTGGTCTGAAACAGGTCTGCAAAGAGTTCTCTGCATTCGTTCAGTATCTCTGCGAATTCCGTGCCGCGATGGTTGATCACAGGCTTTGCCATCGCACGCAAGATGCGCGGTACAACCGGGACAGGTCCCGGAATCATAATCAAGATGTCCTCTGTGTTCATCATGGATCGCACCTGTCTGTTTGTTGTGTGAGTTGGTGTGGATGCCTAAAAGGTTGTCGGATATGATGGGCATGAGCATTCCTCAAACGCGACACAATGGAAGAAGGAGTTTACCATGGCTATGAGCTCTACCTGACATTACACTGATTTTTGCAATGATTATGGAAACCATCTCTGTCCACACACTTAAATCTTGAAACAATTGATGTTCTCAGATCCTTCTTGTTCCGGACACGTTACGATCGCTCAACCGCTGCCCTGCCATCACGCACCGCAACAACGAAACCAAGATCTGCAAGCATGAGCGAGGATCTGCAATCTCCGTGTATCAGGAGTTCCACGATATCCTCTGGTTCATCGATGTCGGTTGCTGCTGCAAACGAATCATAGACCTCGACCGAAAGACCGTTATCCCGTGCGATCTGCAGGTGATCAAGAAAACTCGTGCCGTAGTAGTCTACCCTGAACCGGGACGGGTCTTTGATACAGAGGATGTTGGTTCCTCCGCCCTTACCAGGTGCGATCACCACATCAGCCTCTGATCCTGCGATCTCTTTTACGTGCCGGCTTTTAATGAGCGGCAGATCAGCCATCACGATCATGACCGGATCACAGCCATGCTCTGCCACCAGGGAGAGGTAATCGTTCAGTGCTTCATTTAATCCCTGATCGCTGAGCAGGGTATGCGAATCGATGCTCGCGGAATTGAGAAGCGATGAGGTGAGGACATCAACGTGGAAGCCACCGGTTGCATCGATCACGTCATAGAGCATCTCCATTGCAAGCGCGCAACGCTCATCCGGCGTGAGGATTCCGGACAGGCGGGATTTGGCGTTCTCCTTCTTGAACGGGATTACGATCTTCATGGTCTCAACCTCTGCCAAATATCCTGCGATAGTACTCTGCTCCGATGTCCACACCCCACGCAGCATGGCGCACATTGACATCACGGTCCATTTCCAGTGTCAGCAGGTGAAGCACCTTGCGGTAGATTGCGACCGGCTCTTCGTGCTCCCTCGCAGCAAGGAGATCCATCCTCTTCCTGACCGCATCGAAATATTTTTCCCGGTCAGATTCCGCCATGAACGTCATGCCTGTTGCCGCGATCCGGTCAGCAAGATCAAAATAGTTCGCAGCATCTCCGATATCCTCGATTATTAACCAGTTCAGCCGGTCGAGCGCTTCCTGCCTGATGGCGTGCAATACCTGCTCATCATTGCTCTCGATGTAGATTCTGTTTATCTCCTCGGTTCCGGATGCCCGTACAAGAAGGCGGGAGATGGTGCCGGTATCTGGATTCTCCAGCACGAACTCAACCTTGTCATGGTATGTGCCGCCAGCCCAGAGCACCTGCTGACCTGCGATGTATTCAGGAGGGTTTTCAAGCCATGAATTGATCATCTTCTCCTTTGGATTGTTCGGAGCCCAGACATCGAGCCTTTTATCGTACTTCTCGCCGTACATTCTGGTATGCTGCTTCCATATCTCGCCTGGAGGCTTTTCATGCCATGCGATCATGGATGCAATCATACATATCCCTATGATCCCGTCCTTGTCAGGGAACCGCTTGATCGTGAAGCCTCCGCTCTCCTCACCAGCGACCGCTGCCGGCAGATCGTATTTCTTCATTGCAGCAGAGATGTATTTGAATCCAACCTCGGTATCGATGCACGGAAATCGCTGTAAATCCAGTGCGTATTCGACGTCATCTGTCACCCTTTTGACGCTATAAAACGGATGGCGTACCAGTGAATTGATCTCACCCCATTCCGGGGTTGGTATCTCGTATTCAGCTTTCAGCTTCCGCACCACATCGTCGATTGCAGTGGACGTGGTTCCTGTCCGTATCACGATATGGTTCTCCCATGAAAGCCCCCTGATCACGAAATCGCAGAGCATGGCAAGGAGTTTGTTCAGGTTGATGAACCCGTCCCTGTCCAGAATTCCGCCGCACCTGTCACCATCGGTATCGTTTGCACACTCGAAGAGCGCATCGATATGATTCAACCGGTTCATGGTCGGAAGAATCCACTGCTCTTCAGGATTGGCATAGAAACGAAGACCGAGAAAGTCGTCCGCCTCCGAATCCATCTGAAAGACCGATTCCGACGGTATCCCGAGTTTCTCGAATATCTCTGTGATGTAGCCTCGTGCCGCACCATTCATGGCATTGTGGATGAATCGATTCTCTGGTTGCGAATAGAACTCTCTCAGCAGTTTGTCCAGTTTCTGCGATCTCAGAAAATCAGCAACATACGATGTGTATTTCTCCCGCATATTTATATAAACGAACGTGCCTTCCGAGAGAGCCTGTTTCAGATCATATTTTTCGACAGGAGAGTCCCTCATGCAGAGAATGTTCGCTTCTCTCTCGATCCGGTCGGTGACCGATGTCGGGGCGACATCGCCATTCTCCATGCTCCAGCGCTGCCCCTGCGTTGGCAGTGGATTGTGGCTCGGGGTCATGTTCTCGCCGCCTGCTGCCTCTCCATGCTCCTCCTCTCTTAACCAGTACACGAGAGCACCTGTTGGCGAGGGTTCGTCTGCAAACCGCACAGGAAATCCATGCGAGAGAAATACTCTCGCACTCTCCAGAGCAAAATCCCTTGCACCGATCCTCGTATCGTAGGTTATAACAACAGGCATGCCGCCTCTTCTCTGGGATATCAGAAGATCGTTGCATATAGCAGAAGTTACAAAATCCGATCGCTTCCTGGTAAAATCCTTATTTATGAATGCTCTGAATCCGGATGTTCCGAACTTTATATATTTTTTTTCGAATAAGCTATAGAGCAGTTTTGATAGCCTCTCATCATCTGTTCGCTTTGCAAACCGGTACAGTTTATCGCTGATATTTGCGGCAAGCGATGTCCGGAACGGTCGGTACCGCGCATCATCATTGAGAGCAGCAATCAAGGGGAACAGTTCATCGGTTATATAACCGCTTATCAGAGAAAATTCCGCTCTCTCAAATAACCTGAACAGCGCTCTTATAGCAACAGCACGCAAGCGCTCTGCGGATGCCAGTTGATCCTGTGCATTTTCGTATGCATCCCGCATCTCCTGATAGCGATCGATCGCTCTACCGGCAATCCTGTTGATACCAGAATCTGGATTCTCAGTGGTCTCGAATCCATACTGCCCGGATTCCACAGCAAAGAGCTGCAGCGATGCAAACAATACCGGAAGTTGAGCAGTCGGGAACTCGTCAATGTTTTCTATTACTTTTGTCAGAAACTGCTTGCTAACATCGGTTGCCTCATTCAGGATGCCGGCATCCTTTGTTTCTGTTAAAGCAACGATTAAACTGGAAGTCAGTTCAGCCACCGGAAGCTCACTGGCACGATCTTCCGAGATGATGTCTCGTAGCTCGGACAGATTGTCCAGTGCCGCTCTTCTGTTCTGATCCAGCATCTGCCAGCGCATATTCTGATACAGGAAATCAGCGCGTTTCATACACACCCATTAATTACCATCTCTAATAATTGGGTATGGTATGGTTAACATTAATAATACAACACATACAGAGGAAAGATTATCATGAAAAACTCAGAAAAAGAGAAGGAAGTTCAATATTACACGAAAGAACGCTGGGACAATTGGATTCAGAGGGTGAAAGAGAGTAACTTCCAGATAAATGGTGAGTATGGCAGTAATACAGAGATATTTGTCAATATGATGGATGACGTTATACTCCCGTGTCTGAAGGTGGTTTCTGAATATGATGAGAAGAAGATCGTTTCTGATGATGCATTACGTGCAATTTCAGGCATCAGCGAGATCGTATTATCTGATGTCGCCGCGATCAATGAGGACATCGATATGATGATCCAGTCGCTCCAGTATTCACTGCTCTGTGCGCTCGTTTCATGCGAATCTTACATCAGAGGGGGGTATGATACGAAAACGCCGATTCTCAACCTGATCAGAAACGCGATCGATATAGAGGAGAAGAATCCGGAACAGGCGCTTGAATATATCAGCACGGTCGGTGCACGGATACTATCCGGCGAATCCATGCCAGATATCCTCTTTGATGTGCCGGATGGGCTGGTTGCCGAATGGCTGGATGGTGTTGATTCGATCGTTGCAGCACTGACTCTTTCGATGTGATGGCTGGCACCATGCGATGCATACTGACCATAGCAGGCTCTGATTCAGGCGGTGGCGCAGGCGTCCAGGCTGATCTGAAGACGTTTGCCGCGCTCGGTATGCACGGCACCTGCGCAATCACCTCGATCACTGCGCAGAACACACTCGGGGTAGAGAGCGTGCATGATCTTCCAGAAAACGCGATCATCGATCAGATTCGTGCGATATTAAGCGATATAAAGGTTGATTATGCGAAAACCGGAATGTTGTCCTCAAAGAAGATCATTCATGCGGTGGCAGGCGAGATTAAAGGCATTCCTTTCGTGCTCGATCCAGTGATGAGCGCGGAGGCAGGAGGGATATTGCTGGCAGAGGATGCGCTGGATGCGGTGATATCAGAACTGATCCCGCTCGCAAACGTGGCAACACCAAACGTGTTTGAGGCTGAAGCAATAACAGGCATCCGGATCAGGGATATCGAGGATGCGAAGCGTGCTGCGATCGCGATCGTTGATCTCGGGTGCAAAGCAGCGGTCATCACAGGCGGGCATCTGGAGGGCACTGATGTGCTGTATGATGGTGAGATTCGATTGATTCGCGGGAATCTGGTCGAAGGCGGAACGCATGGCGCCGGCTGCACTCATTCGGCAGCGCTCGCATCGTTTCTTGCAAAAGGATTCTCTGTGCCGGATGCATGCAGCGCTGCAAAGGATGTTGTTGTGAGCGCGATTGCGAATTCGTCCAGCGTTGGCGGTGGAGTTGCTCCTGTCAACCAGACCGGACAGATCGTAAGGGATGCTGCACGGTATCAGGCGATCGCAGATGTCAGCGCTGCTGTAAAATTAATTGAGGATTGTGAATCGTTTGCATCACTGATCCCTGAGGTTGGATCCAATATCGGAACCGCAATCCCGCAGGCACGCTCGATTGAGGATGTTGCCGCGGTACGGTCAAGGATTGTGCGGTCTGGAGATAAAGCGCGGGCAGCCGGATGTGTCGAATTTGGTGCATCATCCCATATAGCAAGACTCATCCTCGCTGTTATGCGATTTGATCCTGAGATCAGAAGCGCTCTTAACATCCGGTATTCTGATGATATTCTCTCAGCCTGCAGGGATTGTGGTTATACGGTAGCATCCTTTGACCGGAAGGATGAACCGCCGCATCACGAGACCATGGATTGGGGTGCAGAGTATGCGATTCGAAACGCTGGTTATGTGCCGCAGGTGATCTGTGATGAGGGAGGAGTCGGAAAAGAGGCGATGGTGCGAATACTCGGAAGGAGCGCTATTCAGGTGGCTGGTCTGGCGATTGAGATGCTTGATCAGACGATCTGATGTTTGATATTTCCAACCAAAAACTATATATACAATCAGTGTTTTATATCTTTATACTGTTACAACAACGGTGAGTGTTCGAGTAACGGAGTAAATAACAAGGGGGAATGTCTTATAAAGGCAAACAGGAAATATAGGCTTAGTAAGGACAATCAGGCTCAGGTGGGTATCGGCACACTGATCATCTTCATTGCGATGATTCTTGTTGCAGCGGTTGCTGCTGCTGTTCTGATACAGACATCAGGAGTCCTGCAACAGAAGGCGCAGAAGACAGGTAAAGCATCGACGCAGGAAGTCTCTTCGAACGTGGATGTGGATTCCATCGAGGGGTGGCGTGGCGGTACCCAGTCCTCGAAATCTGCTGCGGATGTCTTCTCTGATGAACTGTACCGGCTGGATCTGCGGTGCTCGCTGAAGGTGGGGTCTTCACCGGTGGACATGAATCAGGCAGTGATCACCATCACCGATGGCACGACCACCAATGATCTTCGATATATCGAAGGGTCTCTGGTAACTGCA
>PIXW01000129.1 GCA_003601535.1 ANME-2 cluster archaeon | reverse complement strand
CATGATACTCCAGCACCGCGGCGACTCCCACGCCGCCCTCTCCCTTCCCGGCAGCAACCATGATCGCATCTCCTGCCGCTATCGCTGCCTGAATCGTGGTGATGTACGGCACACTGAAATCAACAGCAGCACGCCTGATCTCGTATCCATCGCGCCGTCCCTGTTTGCTCCGCGGCGTGTTTACGATCAGATCGACCTTGCCGGCACGGATCAGGTCAACGACATTCGGGCTGCCCTCACTCACCTTCCTGATCGGTATCGCAGAGATATTATGATCCCGCAGGTGTGTTACTGTTCCTTCGGTTCCAATGAGGCGCAGCCCTGTGCTACGTAGTTTTCGTGCGACGTCGACGATAGCCTCTTTGTCAGCATCCCTTATTGAGAGAAAGACCGTGCCCCTCACTGGAAGCCTGTTATCTGCTGCAAGCTCTGCCTTGTAGTACGCGGTTCCGAAGTCGTGATCGATCCCCATCACTTCGCCAGTGGATCGCATCTCAGGACCAAGTATCGGATCAGCTCCTGGCAGCTTGTCAAATGGCAGCAGAACTTCCTTTACAGAGACGCATTGCGGCACCGGTTCGTCCATACACCCAAGCTCTTCAAGTGTTCTTCCGGTGATCACCTTTGCAGCGATCTTCGCAAGCGGAATTCCCACGGCTTTTGAGACGAAAGGGATCGTACGGGATGATCTCGGATTTGCCTCGAGCACGTAAACGACGCCGTCTTTTTCTGCAAGCTGAATGTTCAGGAGCCCCTGCACATGTAGCGCAAGTGCGATCCGTTTCACGTAGTCGCGGACAGTGTCCAGAACCTCACTGGAGATCGATTGCGGCGGGATCACACATGCCGAGTCGCCTGAATGGACTCCTGCCTCCTCGATGTGCTCCATTATTGCACCGATCAGGACATCTGTGCCGTCACATACCGCATCACAATCGATCTCGACCGCACCTTCGAGAAAGTCATCGATCAAGACTGGATGATCAGGCGAGACGCGCACAGCCTCACGCATGTACCTGTCGAGATCATCAGAATCGTACACGATCTCCATTGCCCTTCCGCCAAGCACATACGAGGGGCGCACAAGCACAGGATAGCCGATGCGATTTGCAACCTCATGAGCTTCTTCTTTTGATGTCGCGTATCCTGCTTCTGGCTGCGGGATTTTGAGACCTGTAAGGAGCTGGTTGAACCTTTTGCGATCCTCGGCAAGATCCATATCCTCGGGTGATGTCCCGAGAATCACGGTATCAAGATCAGTGCGGCGAGCAAGTTCCCTTGCAAGCGGGATTGCGAGATTGACAGAGGTCTGCCCACCGAACTGGACGCAGACACCCCACGGGCGCTCGCATTCGATTACGTTCATCACATCCTCAAGGGTCAGCGGTTCAAAGAAGAGCTTGTCAGAGGTGTCAAAATCGGTAGAAACAGTTTCAGGATTGTTGTTTATGATATGTGCCTCGATTCCCTCCTCCCGAAGCGACATAACCGCATGAACAGTGCAGTAATCAAACTCGATCCCCTGCCCGATCCTGATCGGACCAGCTCCTAAAATCAGCACCTTCTTCTGCGATGTTGGGTTTGCTTCACACTCGTCCTCATAGCACGAGTAGTAATACGGGGTTTTTGCTGCAAATTCTGCTGCACAGGTATCCACCATCTTGTAGACCGGCAGGATTTTATGATCGCGTCTCATGTCTGTTACAGCCTCTCTTCTTATGCCAGAGAGTTCTGCGATCCGTTCGTCGGTTATGCCTGCTCGCTTTGCATCACGTAGAGTTCCCTGATCCAGGCACGATTTGATCCGGTCCTCGATTTCGATTATTTGTTCGATCTTTTTCAGGAAGAACAGGTCGATGGACGTCAACTGAGCAATTTCGCCGATGGAAAAACCTTCGCGAAGCGCATGATAGATCACGAACAGACGTTGATCTGTTGGAGTTTTGAGAAGTTCTCTGATCCGTTCATGCGACCAGTCTTCTGTTTTCGCTCCAAAGCCCGTATCGATGTCAAGCGAACGTACAGCCTTCAACAGTGCCTCCTCGATGGTTCGCCCGATCGCCATCACCTCACCTGTGCTCTTCATCGCTGTTGTGAGCGTGTTATCTGCGGTAACGAACTTGTCAAAGGGCCATCTCGGGATCTTTGCGACCACATAATCTATCGCCGGCTCAAACGATGCCGGGGTCTCGCCTGTGACGTCATTTCTGATCTCGTCAAGATGCAGTCCGATTGCAATCTTTGCAGCAACCCGTGCGATCGGATAACCGGTCGCCTTTGATGCGAGTGCTGACGATCTCGAGACGCGGGGGTTCACCTCAACGACCACGTACTTTCCGTCTTTCACCGCGAACTGGATGTTGCAGCCACCCTCAATCCCGAGGAAACGTATGATATTTATCGCAGCGCTCCTGAGCATCTGGTGTTCGTTGTCTGAAAGCGTCTGGGATGGGGTCACCACAATCGATTCCCCGGTGTGTATGCCCATCGGATCAAGATTCTCCATGTTGCAGATCGTGATGCAGGTGTCACCAGAATCACGCATCACCTCGTACTCAAACTCCTTCCAGCCAAGAACGCTCTCCTCAACGAGCACCTGGTTGATCCGGGACCTTTTGAGTCCTATTTCGCAGATTCTGCGCAGATCATCACGGGTGTACGCGATCCCGCCGCCGGCACCGCCGAGCGTGTATGCCGGGCGGACGATTAACGGTAGCCCGAGTTCCGGAATCAGTGCCAGGGCATCCTCAATTGTTGAGACTGCACGGCTTCTTGGCACAGGCTCTCCGATACGCTCCATCGCTTCCTTGAAGAGCTCCCGATCCTCGGTGTCGTATATCGCTTTCAAGGGCGTTCCGAGAAGTTTTATGTTGTATTTTTCTAATACACCTGCTTCTGCAAGTTCTGTTGTGAGATTAAGTCCGGTTTGACCGCCAAATCCCGCGATGATACCGTCAGGTCGCTCAATCTCTATGACCTTCTCGATCGTCTCCGGGGTGAGCGGCTCGATGTAGACGGCATCTGCGGTCTCAGGATCGGTCATGATCGTTGCAGGATTCGAGTTTACAAGAACTACTGAGACACCCTCCTCGCGGAGGGATCTGCACGCCTGACTGCCTGAGAAATCGAATTCCGCAGCCTGCCCGATCAGAATCGGACCTGATCCTATGAGGAGGATCTTCTTGATGGTTGGGTCTCTGGGCATGAAGTTATCTCCTGAAGGGTAAAGGTGTAAATATGTGACCGAATTGGATGTATACTGTTGTCTGGTGTGGTG
>PIXW01000014.1 GCA_003601535.1 ANME-2 cluster archaeon | reverse complement strand
TCAATCACAGCGTTCCCAAACACCTTCGCAATCATCTCGATCGCCTCGAGGTTGCGAGCAACATGATCCAGATATTCGAGAACATCCCCGGCATAAGCGTAAACCCCATAATCGCCGATCGCGGATACGATCCCTTTCGGATCGAGTCCTTCGCATCGCAGTTCGATCAATCGTTTTGAAAAAGCGCGCTCAGAACACCCGCAGTACGGGGCATCCGCATGGGAACATACCATGAACTCGGTGATGAACGATAGAATCTCTTCGCGGACATCCTTGTCGAGAGCAGATATCCCATCTCCTGAAAAGACGAGATCATACGCCGCGCCCTGAAATACCCTTGCAGGGATGTGCATTTTTAGGGCAGCAGCAATCCTTGCAGCATTCTTGAAATAGACCGAATCGAGCGTTTCGAGCGATACCACAATATCAAGCGGGGATTCGTTCCTTTTGACCGCATCCCTGATCAGAAACGCCTGTTCCACGCTCAGAAAGTGTGTCGCCGCGATCCTTCCAAAGTCTGTTGGTCTGGCAGAGGCTGTCAGAAATCCGTATTCAACCAGTTTTCCGAAGAGGTAATCGAAATCGCCGCCTCCGATCAGAAGATCATTTAAAACACGCAATTCTGACTTATTTCGCGCAAGCGCAGACGATGCCAGCAGTTCCTCCATCTGTTCCGGCTCTTCGTACGTGACATCAACAGGTTCGATCTCGTGCTTGAGCAGTTTGAATGCGATCTCATCCTCGGTCTCAGAGCCGCCGTGATACTTTCTGTCTGGCTCTGCAAGCAGCACCACCTTTCCAAGATCATGATAATCAGGTCTTCCAGCCCGCCCGAGCATCTGGTGAAACTCATGCCCGGATAGCCAGTCGATGCCCATCGCGAGTGACTCGAATATCACCTGTGATGCAGGAAAGTCGACGCCTGCTGCAAGCGCTGCTGTTGTCACGACCACCTCAAGTTTGCCGCTTGCAAACGCCTGTGATATGCGCTTGCGTTCCTTCTTCGATAGACCTGCATGGTATGCGGCAGCACGGATCCGGAGGGATTCCGCAATTTTGTGGCATCGCTGCCGTGAGTTCGTGAATACGATCGTCTGCCCCCGGTACCCCTTCGATGATCTGGTATTCCATTCCTGCCGTGCCAGCCGGTCGATGATCCGTACCTTGTCACGCGCTCCTGCAAAAAGCAGATGCAGTTCGATCGGAACCGGCCTCTCCTCGTATCTGACCAGCCTTGCACGTTTTTTCGATGTACTGGAAGGTGCAACATCAGACCCCTCCCGAAGGGCAGTTTTTGATAAAACTTTTGCGGAAGGTTTTCCTGATGTGCCGGGTGGAAGATTATCCCCCTCCCGAAGGGCAGTTTTTGATAAAACTTTTGTGAAAAGTTTTTTTGTGAAAAGTTTTTTGAAAAGCGTTACCGGATCGCCAACGGTTGCTGACAGATACAGGAACTGGGCATCCGGAGCGATATATTTTAATCTTGCTATCAAGCCATCCAACCGGTGCCCACGCTCCAGATCCGCGAGCGTGTGCACCTCATCGATGACGACGGTACCGATCCTGCCGAGTCTGTCTGCCTTCCCTGACCTGAGCAGATAGTCCACGCCCTCGTACGTGCCAACCCAGATCGTGGTCGATGTTGTTGGCGATCTCTTCTGCTTTCGTTCATGCTGTATCCTGCTAACCCCGATCTGGAGCACTGTGGTTATTCCCAGTGAGCTGTAGCGCTCTCTAAAATCCTCCTCCTTCTGACCTGCAAGCGCAACCAGTGGAACGATGAAGAGTAGATTTCCTCTTCCTTCCAGCAGATTCGTTATTCCTGCGAGTTCACCGATCAGCGTCTTTCCTGTCGCAGTCTCTGAAACGACCAGCTGGCTCACGCCTTCGAGTAGACCGTTCTCGATTGCCAGTGACTGAACCGGAAGCAGTTCTCTGGTTTTTCTGGCAAGCAAATTCCTGAACCGTTCTGGCAGCAGGAGATCGGCTATGTTTACTGGCTTTGTAGTTACCGGTGTCGCTTCGATCGTGCTGTACAGTGTGAGATCGCGGTCAAGACGTTCCGGATCAAGCATGCCAAGAACACGATCAAGGTCTCTTGTTTTGAGAACCAGCTTCTCGATGCGCTCAAGACCTGATCCGCCAAGTTTCATGTAACCAAGTTCCCTGCGCAGTTCTCCAAGCGCGCAATCGGGGCATATCATCTCATTTTTGAATCGAATCGATCGTTTATCGATCGGACTGAACTTATCTTCAAGCAGACAGTATCGGCAGAGCTGAACACGCGCACATGAGAGCTGGTAACCATGCAGCATATCCAGAAACTCCCCTGCCGTCTTCTGATCTCCGGATGCGAGCATGATCCGATCGGCGCTTCTCAGCATATCGATTACGTCAGAAGGTTTTTTGAATCTGTTTTCTGACATGAATTTGTACGGACGCATCCCTTTTTCGGTTTTTTTGAGTGTGAGTGTGCCGCAGAACAGAGGTTTCTTCTGATGATCCCTGATCTGCATGACGGTAATCGTTGATCGCTGCGGATTTGCAAGAACCGAGATAGTCATATATTACCATCATAGAGATGTATTGTACATAATCTTTTCAACAGGATGAACCAGAATCATGATGGATAGACCACCGGACGCGGCAGAACCAGGCAATTTCGGAATCCTTGACGGAATCTCTGAAGTCATCGCCACAACCGCATCAGAGTCAGGCATTCCGAATGCCGCACCAATCGGCATCATCAGAAACGGTGATGCGTTGTGGATGCGGTTGTTTCCTGGCTCGCATACACGGCAAAATGTAATTACAACAGGAAAGATCGCTGCAAATATCATCCATGACCCTGTGCTGTATGTTGAGTGTACTTTTGAGGATCTTGATTCAGATGCATTCGAATATCCCGATAGTATGAGCCTTCCTGTGTTAAAAAGCACGAATGCGTGGTTGCTCTTTTTTTGCCAGCAGTCAGAAGGGAACCTATTTAAATTAACACCTGTGCGAGGTATGATTTACGATAAACCAGTGTTATGCATAAACAGAGGCTTTAATGCAGTCGTAGAGTCTCTTGTACACGCCACGCGATATCGTCTGAACGGTGATAGGAGATATCTTGATCTGATCGAGCATTATGACAGGATCGTACAGATATGCGGCGGTCCTCGCGAGAAAGAGGCGATGATGAAACTGAAGGAGATTATAGAGATATGATGAAGACAACCCTTGAATGTATCCCCTGCCTTCTGAAACAGGCGCTCAATGCGGCAAGGCTGGCGACTGATGACCCGGCAGTGCAGGAACAGGTGCTGAAATCCGTGATGAAGGAGTTACTGGATGTGTCATTCGAGCACAGCCCTCCTTTTATTGCGCACATCGTTTATTCTGTGGTAAAGGAGGTCACAGGATGCGAAGATCCTTATGAAGACCTTAAAATAAGATATAATCATGCTGCGATGGAGATGTATCCGCGTCTCAAGGAGATCGTGGATAGATCAGAGGATCGTCTCTTTACCGCGGCGAAACTTGCAATCGCTGGAAATATTATCGATTTTGGGGCAAACATGCAATTCAGCGTAAAAAAAACAATAAAGGATACATTGGCAAGGGAATTTGCAATAAATGACTATTCGAAATTCTTGGATTCGCTTGAACACTCAAAGAACATTCTGTATCTTGCAGACAATGCCGGAGAGGTGGTTTTTGACCGGATACTTCTTGAAGAGATGACAGATTATGGTGATATCGTATATGCCGTAAAGAAAGCACCGATCATCAACGATGCAACGATGGATGATGCTCTTTTCTGTGGAATCCGACCTCTTGCAGAGATCGTTACAACATCAGATACACCTGGAACGATTCTGGACCGGTGCGATCAGGAATTTATTGAGATCTATCGATCATCCGATATGATCATCAGCAAGGGTCAGGGAAACTATGAATCGATGAGCGGAGAGGAAGGTAACATCTTCTTCCTGCTACTGGCAAAATGCCCTGTGATCGCATCTGATCTCGGTGTTGAGATTGGAGACGCGGTGCTGAAACAGATGATAGCATAAGCCTCGGGCGGGAATTGGACCCGCGACCTCGTCCTTACCAAGGACGCGCTATACCGCTAAGCCACCGAGGCATCGGTCTTTCTATTGATGGATTTATTATGAACATTTCGGTTCGACGGATCAGCCGCTCCGCTCCAGCAGTATGCGCTCACATCGCTTCAGATCCTCAACCGTGTTCACATTCAGCACAACCTCAAGGTCAGAGAGGATCAGGTTGAAATCAGGCTGTTCTTCATCGATCAAACGACCATCGAGAATATTAATGCCGCACGGGACGATTAACTCACCATTGCGATTGAAGACGGTAGTTGGACGCTGTCCGAGTTTTTTACAGACAGAAAGAGGCGTATGAACAGAAAGAGCGGGCTCGGCACGCTCTTCATAAATCGAAACAATCTTATCGATCATTCCAGGTGTGATCAATGGAAGGTCAGACATGATAACGAGTACCGGTTCTCTGATTGCAGCCGCATGGATTCCATGAACCATGTCGCCGACGTAACCGAGACCGGGCGCGGGAATAACATCGACATCCTTCATATCTTCATGCCTCTCAACGTATTCCCTGGTCTGCGGCACACTCGGCGAGGTCACGACAAAGATGTGACTGATTGATCTGCTGCGCTTGAGCGTATCGATCACATAACTGATGAGCGGTCTACCGCAAAGTTCAACCATCGGTTTCTCACCGCTCCCTTTTTCTGTGAAGAATCTGCTCCCAACTCCACCAGCCATCACCACGGCATGCATTCCATGATCACCTGTTGCACCGGTTGAATAGATCGACATGATATTTTACCATGCAGCTGTGTTCGATCTGAGATGTCACCGAGTATGCTTCCTCCATGATCGTTCCGATGGCAACAGTGCCATGTCCGCGTATGATCGTACCTTTATGTTCGCGCAGTGCAAAAGCAGCGTTTGATGCAAGTTCCTGTGTTCCGATGCCGCCTGTTACGATCGGAATCTCGTGCAGGAAGTATATGCCCTCGCTGTCGATTGGCATGACTGCGGAATCCTCGATCAGAGACTCGATGACTGCGTAAGGACAGTGTGCGTGGATGATTGTGCGCGCTGACGTCTCCCTGTAGATGGCGCGATGTACGATCGCTTCCGATGATGCGACCATGTCTGTGCTTGAGGTTCGATCAATCTCGATCTCGACCACGGAATCTTCATCGATATCATCCAGCGCAGCTCCGCTTCTGGTGATCAGGATCCGATCTCCGGTACGAACGCTGATATTCCCGAAATGCGATTCAACAAGACCGTAGTCCACCAATTTCTTTCCGAACCGTGCAATCTCCTGCCATGTAGTTCTCATGCAAATCACTTCTCTCTGT
>PIXW01000013.1 GCA_003601535.1 ANME-2 cluster archaeon | reverse complement strand
GGTCGTCTGTGCCGTTCCATGACACATTGTACCCGTTCTTGTCGCAGGTTACCCTGTAACTGACATACTGATTGCGCGTCCATGTGATGTTCACGCCGGTACGTGAGTGGCAGCCGAGACATGCCTCATTGGCATCCTCCAGCATTGTCATGTTATTTCTGGCGTCCAGCACAAACTTTGTATGGGCTGACCTGTTTCCATTATATGCCTTATCTGTCGCATTTTGCGTCAGTCCGAAGCCCCTGGCTGGTGGGACGTAATATACATATACATTCCCCCCCTCCTCATGCCCATGACATCGCAGGCAGTCCTCTCTATCCGTATATTTACCCTCATGAGGTGGTTTACTATCACCCTGGTGACAACTCCAGCAGTCGAATGCCGAGCTATGCGTCGGCACCCTACCGGATTTATCTCCGCTGTGGCAGTACAGGCACGGGAGGGTCTGACCTGAATGTACCTTGGAGGAGTTGTTGAGGTAACTGGTGAAGTTCGGATCGCTACTCCTAATAACAAAAGCCCTGTGACAGAATGTGCATCCCATTTTCTCCTGTCCGGTGTTTTTACCTGTATGCGGTCCCACCAGCGCGCTCATCTCCTGAGCCTCAAGAAAGTGACACTTCTCGCAGGGGATACCGTCGTCCTTCGGATCATACCACGAATGCTGCCCTGCAAACATCGAGACCGTTTGCGGCAGCACGAATAAACCAGTTGCCACGACTGCTATCGAGAGGAGTACCAATCTGTTTCTCATCGTATCTTCCTGCAGATTGCGCGGGTTTCAGTATAGATGTTCATATATTAATAATGTCCATATCCTTAAGTTTTTCGGATATTTGCCGTGATCACCAATCAGATAACAGAATGTTAGCATGCACCGGTTGAGGGATGTACAACCCGCAATAACGTTTATGCGCAGAAAACCAGATGTCAGTTGAATGATGAAGAAACGATCGATCTTTCTGTGCATGATGATCCTGCTTGCCGCAGTACCAATCGCAACATGCGATGATGTGACATGGACAGATGAAGACACCCACACAATCGACTGGGACGATCCGGAATTCTCTGTTGGCTCATTCACGATCAAGCTCACCGATTTCGATGGGGAAGGATCGGTCATGCTCGAAATCATAGATAACGAGGAGGAGACAGGCGAGGCGGTTGCAACGATCGTGCTCACGGTAGGTGAAGTATGGGACAACGACGAGATCAGACTGAAATGCGAGGATGCAACCGATAAGGACGATCTGGAGTCCATCGGCAGATGGGAATGGGCTCCTGCAGCGGAGATCACCTCGTGGGTTGCGGAACGAGAAGAGCCTGATATCGCAATCGATATCTCAACCGATGAAGACGAATATCTGTATGGTGATGAGATAACCGCAGAGATCACGATCGATAACGATGGCGATGGAGACATCTATAATGTGCTCCTGAATATCAGCCTCGATGGATTGAATCTGACCGACGGAGATCAACTTCGCCACATCGGCACGATCGGACCTGGCAATTCGAGATCACGAACGGTAAAACTGAGGTTTTCGATGCCGCCAGCAGATGGGACGATTCGTGTCGAGGCGACAGGAAGAGACGAATACGGAACGCCGTATTACGAAGAAGAATCGAGAACGATTGAGTTGAAACCGCCGCTCACTATAAGAAAGTTTGCCACTCCTGATGTCTACTGTGGAGGGATCGTTTATGTGAGCATCAGTGTGCAAAACATTCAGAATTACGGCATCAGGTCGATTGCCTTGCGCGATGAGGTACCTGAACCGTTCAATATAACCGGTTCCGGTCTGAACCGAACATTTGACATCCCCCCAAAAGGAGAGATTAACTACCGGTATCAGTTGATTGCAGGAAAACCAGGCAGTTTCACGCTTCCGGAGGTCCGCGCGTCATGGAACATGTATGGCGAGCAGTATGAGGCGTACAGCGATAGTCCAACAGTTGATGTGCACGGGGCATTCATGGATGTTGTAAAGACGATCGAAGGAGAGCATGCAGAGATCGGCGAAACCATCAACGTCACGATCGGTATCACAAACACAGGCGATCTGCCAGCATCCATCACACTGATCGACCAGATACCTGAGAACGCCAGTTATGTAAGCGGAAAAACGAATCTCACCACATTTATTAGATCGCATGAGACCGAACGGATCAGTTATGTAATAAGGATAGATTCACCGGATGTACACCTAGGAAAACCTCTCGTTACATTCGAAGAGATGGTATATGATGAAAAAATCGTGAACTACACCGGAAATTACGATGTGACGATGCCTGTTACGGTGGTGGCGGCGTCCACACGGGTTTCAGATTCGACAACACTCGAGCAGACCCCCAATTCAGGTAAGACCATAAAGCCAGCATCTGTTGTTGAAGAGGAGCAGAACAGGACACTTCGAAGAAGTATCAATGTGAAAGCAAGAGATGTTCAGCAGAAGATAGAATCCATAAGAGAGATGGCGATGCCAGGATTTGGCTACGCATCATCAATACTTGCAATCATGATTCTTTATGCGATGCGAAGAATTTTTTGACCGCGTACAGTAGTATAAATACTGCTATGGTGATTGCATACCAGTGCATCGAGATAAAGGGGGCAATAGTCCTGATTGCACCGGGCATCTTGCCTTGCTTTACCTCCAGTGTGACCGATGCCACGCTACCCCATGTATCCTTCGATTCCATGGCATGCACATAGATTGTGTGGTTGCCGACCGGTAATTTCGAGGTGTCGATCGATGCTTCGATCTCTTCGGTATTGCAGTCGAACGCACCGTCGACCGGTTCCATCGGCGTTCCTGTTCCGTCAGCACCCATGGAATCCATAAAGTACTCTGCTCTCCTCACCTCCAGTTTCCATCCGGAAGCAGCGATTGCGCTCAACCGGACAGCCTCTCCCGGATAGCATATCTGCGGTGATACCTTGATATCCCCGATATGCGGAACCGCTCCAAACATGGTGATCACATGCGGATCACGCCCTGATCCTCCATGACAGCTGGTGCAGTTCTTAACCCTTCCGTGCGGCACATCGCTCAGATCGGTTGCATCGAAGAGTATTTCATGCACATGACAGTCTGCACAATCCTCTGGCTTCTTGTCCGGATGAACCGATGGCTCTGTTCCGATTCCATGACATGCCCAGCAGGCTTTATCGATCGAATCCGATAATACGGTCTCGTTCTCCGCATACCTGTTGAGGTGGGCGTGTGCCCCCAGTTGCGAATCGATCGCATTGACGCATTTTATATCCATACCGCTGCTGATGTCATGACAGTGGACGCAGTCAGCAAACGCTATGCCCCTACCATTGATGAGCGGCGGCACATGGAACGTATCCGGCTCCTTCCCTCCGAAATCCTCGCCGACCGCAATCCATGATACGTTGTAATCATCCACCTTGATGTCATCCTCAACATCCACACTCTGGAGATCAGGCGAGATCAGCCGCACATCCCTGAGCACGATCAGATCATCGCCATAAGATCTGAATATCCCTGACACGTTCGCTCTGAATATGCATACATCGGTAAATGGAGGGATATCAGCCTCGTATTTGAAGACATCACCGGTATGCACCACATATTCCTCAACAGTGGTACCGTTCCTTCTCAGTTCGAGTCTGGCAAGATCCCCATCTGCATCGATCGCTGTTGCTGCGAGAACGAATCCATCTCCGAGATTCCAGTCATCGCCGGACGCAAGCGTCTGTGACTGGTTGCCTTCATATTCAAAATCGACAACCACCTTTGTATAATATGTCACATCCCCTCTCCGATCTGTGATGTTGTATCGACTGTTTCTTGCATATCCTTCCGCATGGCAGGCATAACATGCGGCATTCGTGGTCTCCTGATGAATTCGTTTGATCGTTCTTCCCTCGAACGTCGCAACCACACCATCCACACTCCTCATGACGCCTGTCAGATTCAGCGAAACGATGGTCTGATCATAAGTTCTGCCATCCACTGTGATCGTCTTCTCGTATTCAAACGGGATGTCCCTACTCACAACGCTCTGGTTGAGCAGTTCTCCGTTCCTGCTCAGTCGCACGCGTGCATTGTTTCCATTCAGATCGACAGATACAACCTTAAATATATATCCATTCCTGAGTTCCCACAGGTCACCTGCATGCAGGGTCGCCTCCTCATCCTCATCGATCATCGGCGACTCCTCATCCATTGGATCGATCGCATCCCCCCAGTCCTCTGAGTTCTCCTCATCCTCGTGACAGTAGGTGCAGTTCGTTCTGATATTATCCGAATATGCCATAAGGTCACGGGTCGAGCCGTAATGGGATACCCTGTATGTCTTGCTTGGAGTTGGATCTGTGGTGTCGACGAGGCTGTTGACATGACATACTTCACATCCAACCGTGGTGCTGATGTTCGATGTGGTGATGTTTCCCCGGTTGTCGAGTCTGTCAGCATCCTTGAAATGCTCGTATATCATCGGTTCTTTATACTTTGATTGGTCGAAGGTGTGACAGTCGTTGTTGTTGCAGTTCTTCTTTTCGGCATCCTTGTATACGTTTAGCTTGCCGTTCCTCTTTTTGACTTCCAGATCGTAGACTCTACCATCGCTGATTTTTAAGGTCGCTTTTTCCTCCTTCTCATCGATCGTTATTTCAGCTGAGTTTTCACCATCGAAGACACGGATGGTTCTGTTGTCACCGGATTTGCGGATTGTCGCACCTTCCGCCCAGCCGATATTGTAATCATCCCTGAGATGGTCTAAGAGGGTCTTGTTGTCGTTGCTGTTTCCTGGAACATCGTCCCATCTGAACAGATACACATCCCCCGGATGACTGGACGGCATATCACCATCTCCGTGACATGCCCAGCACGATCTGTTGAGGTCGCTCTCTGCACCGTTCATCCCTGCATGGATACCTTTCTCAAAACCTGGAAAATCGTGGCAGCCGGTGCACCCGGCAATAGAATTGATGCCATATTCTATTGAAAGCTTTGCTTTTGAGCTCGGATTGACCTCGATGACATAACCGTACCATTTACCAGGTTCCGGATTGTCCACCCGTATGAACCTGTGACTGGTGTTGCCATCGTAGAGAGCCATTTCTTTATTGAATCTTATGTTCTTCATCTCATCGGTTAGATTGAGATTCCATTCACTCCTGTTGTATCTGGCACCATACCCGGATATGGTTACACCGGTTGAGGAGATCGCATCCGGACGGACGATCACCAGTGCAAGTCTGTCGCCACCCCATGTCAAATTGAAGGTGACCCATGCTGTATGTTCTGGAATGATATCCTTGAATCCGCGTATCTCTCCTGCCGAGATGTTGAAACTGCGATCGATCCGTTTCACGGTGATCGGATCTCCCATTCTCACCGGGTTATAATGAGGCTCAAAATGGCACACGAGGCATTTTTTCATCTCTGTTATCTCCCTGTGTCCGCCTGACAACCCCCTGTGACATTCAACGCAATTCAGAATCGATATCTCATGCAGCGAATTGTGGCATGATCTGCATGGCACATCGGCATGCGCATAAGCGATTCCATGCTCATCCCAGTTCGGTATCGGCAGCTCTGTGGATGCATTCTCGCAATCCGGAGGTGGATTCGGGTTATGACACTCGCTGCAGTTCCACGGAATATGGATGATCGGCTTGTGTGCGATCGGATGGTTTGATGTGATGGTGTAATTCACCATCCCCGGAGACCAGCCGAATATCCTTGCTATCCATGTCCCCTCCTGCGGAGCATCTTCGAGTACGGTATATTTTGCGCGTGTAGCATTCTGTGGGCGGTATATCCTTGATCCAGTGGTAAATGATGCGCTTCCGTTCACGCTTGGAACATAGTAGGTGCCGTGCCAGTTGTCGCTTGTGTTCAGATCCTGAATGGTGGTGCCATCGATTGGACCGATCAGAGAGAGCGTCAGATTGTATGCAGGATCGTCCCCGACTACTGTTACATTGATGTCGCCACCGCTCACATTGATGATGAAAGAATCTTCTGATCGCTGATAGGATGTAAACATCGGAGCATAACCACCGAGCGTGCCGGTCAATGAATATTGATCAGAAGGGATCGATGGGTAACTCAAGTTTCCATGGCAGAGTTCGCACTTCACGCGGGAATGGACGCCGGTGCTGATGATGTTGGTTCCATTGAGGTACCTGGGTTTTGCGATATTGTATCTCGCACTCCCCTCTCCATCATGGATGAAGTTCGTATGGCAGTCGGTGCAGTTTGCGATGAATACGTGGGATGGATCGGCGAGCGGTGTCTGGACTCTTGGTCTGACCAGATCCGATCCTGGGTACCCTGGTTTGGATGTGTCCATCGTCAGGATGACTCTTCCGCGTTCGTCATCGGCTTCAAATATCGTTACCGCACCTTCATTGCCGCAGATAAACCCTCCTTCATGACCAAATTTTATTTCATGCAGATGTACCGGGGTTGCTGTGAGGAACTGGGAAGCATAAGGACCGTGGCACATACTCTGGCAGTCACTCGCAAGCGATCCTGATACGATTCTGTTTGGATGTACCGTGGTAGTTGGGAATCGTTCGGATGGATTCGTCTGTGTGCTCCGTGCGTCATGGCATCCCCTTGCCTGGCAGCCCCAGAGCGTTGTTGCAAAGTTGGTGTCGAAGGATATATCGATTGAATCGATCATATTTCTAAAATCGATGTAATATACGCCTGTGTATGCATCATTCGGATAATAGAACACCCCATAATAGCAATGACGCTCCTCATCCTCTTCAAGAGCGATTGCAGTGGTACGGTTTGTTGAGAAACCTGTTGTGTAGTTGTAGGTGGGATATGTGATGGTGACATTGATCGATAGCCCGCTGACCTTTTTTAGCGAAGGCTTACCATCTCTGGTAGTCTTATTGAATACATTCACCAGTATGAGATTCCTCTGCCTGTCCTCCCCGCTGCCATCCCACCAGTCCCATCCGGTTGATGTATTTGTGCGGTATCCGAGCTGGTACGGAGTCTGCCCGTATGTCAAAACCACTGTGTAACCGCCAGAATGGCTCACTGCAGGCAGGGCTGCGCCTGCATATCCGCATGTTGTCAGTAATATCAATACCAGCATCAGACCTTTAATCACAAACCCCCCTGTTATCGATACCTCGTTGGCGCACTCTCATCTCCATGTCCATAATGTTCTGCCTGCCCGAAGGTAATGTTCGCCCCTGCCCCGGAATGGCAGCCCATGCATGACCAGTATCCCTTTGATATGTACGAACCGTGCACGTTACCTGCTCCATGTCCAAACGGCTCTCCTGCAACATGAGGCGATGATTCGTTGGATGCACTGAGATAGAATGCGGCATGAACAGACCTGCTGAGGTTCACTCCAACATGAGCAGCGCCTGAATCCTCTCCAAAGAGATCAGGATCATTGTAGGTATGATTCTGATTTCCATGACAGCGGTCATTATCGCAGACTCGCACCGTTCGCCTGGTGTGGGTGCCTGACAGTCCAAAGAGCGTGGTATTGTGGCAGAAACTGCACAGTTCATTGGTATCGATGGAACCGTCATTATTTGTGTCGAGTCTGATCAGTTTGAATTCGCCTGTGGAGATGAAGGAAGAACCATCCCATATTGTCTTTTCCCATCTGCTGCTGTTCCAGAAATATGCGACATCGCCGTTATCGTATGTTTGATTATCGCCGATGGTATCGTCAACAAAATCCATCGTGTATATCACCGGATAATAGCTGTAAATGCTGTTGTAATTCTCATGAGCGGTTTTGTCATACTCGATTCCCCCAACACCCATATATGTCGTATAATTGTTATTGTTCGCCGCATTCTTATGTGCTTCCACCGTCTGAGATCCATCCAGTTGGTTCCAGACATCCTCATGACACTTTGAGCACTTCGATTCCATGTCGCATACATTATAGAAGGTGTGCTGTCCTGCAAACATGGAGATCGTATACGGAATCATGAATAGTGCAAGCGATGCTATTGCAAGTCCCATCCAGAGGTTCTTTTCTTTCATTGTTCTGGTTCTTCCGTGTCTTGCTGATCGATCAGATATAAACAAATATTCCGCTATTCAGACTTAACGTTACCGCAGATGCGAGATGCAATGGATGGATTACATCCAACCAGACCTGCTCCTGACCATACCTGCGATTGCACCACCGTCGCTAAGGATCTCGAAGATAACAAATGCCCATGCAAAAACATCTCATTAGATCTCACGATCAACCATGGTATCCGAAAAACTCGACCATCACTCAACCCTTCTTCCCGAGCGCCTCTTTCATCACCCTGATCGCACACAGCTCTCCGCACATCGAACATGCATCGCCGCCACTGATCCGCGTCTCATGTATCGATTTTGCTCGCTCGCCATCGATGGCACATTCGAACTGTGCATTCCAGTCGAGGTCTTTGCGTGCGAGCGCCATCCTCCGATCCATCGAGAATGCACGCTCCCGCACGCCAGGTTTCACGAGATCGATGGCATGAGCCGCGATTCTGGTCACGATCGTTCCCTCTCTGATATCATCGACGGTTGGGAGCGCAAGATGCTCAGCCGGCGTGAGCATGCAGAGAAAATCAGCGCCATACATGCCAGCGATTGCGCCGCCGATCGCACCGGTGATGTGATCGTAACCAGGTGCAAGGTCGGTTGTGATCGGACCTAACAGGTACAAGGGAGCGTTATCACAGAGCTGTTTCATAGCACGCACGCCATACTCGATGCCATCCACCGGAACATGACCAGGTCCCTCGACCATGCACTGAACACCGGCTGCTCTTGCCCGCTTGACCAGTCTGCCGAGCGCGATGATCTCAGCGAACATCGCAGGATCGTTTGCATCAGCGATGCATCCCGGGCGCATCCCATCACCGAGACTGAGTGTGATGTCATATTCACGGGCGATCTCGAGCAGGTAATCAAACTCGGAATAGAACGGATTCTCTGCCTCATGGTGCAGCATCCATGCGATGGTGAGCGACCCTCCGCGGCTCACAACATCCAGTATCCGGTCTGCTCCTGTGAGGTGCTCAAACGTCTCTCTGTTAACGCCTGCATGGATCGTCATGAAATCCACACCGCTCTCTGCATGGTTGCGAACCGCATTGAATAGATCATCAGCGCACGTATCTGGCAGTGTGGTCTCTCTACATACCGCATGATAGATCGGAACCGTTCCCACAGGGACCGAAACCGCTGCAAGAATCCTCTTCAGTACATCGGCGAGATCGCCGCCTGTCGAGAGGTCCATCACGGTGTCTGCTCCATATCGAACCGCAACATGCGCCTTCTCGATCTCCTCGTCGATCTCGGCATAATCGGCAGATGTTCCGAGATTGGCATTGATTTTGGTACATACACGCTCCCCGATTGGTGTGGGCAGAGCCCTCGAAGAGATATTCCTCGGGATCACCACATGCCCTGATGCAACGAGGCGCCGCAATTTTTCTGCATCGATTCCCTCTCTCTCTGCCGCATCCCGGATCTCATCGGTGATCTCGCCTCTGCGTGCGCTGTCAAGTTGTGTCATGTTATATTGATGTGGATACCCTCTTTTTCAGCCATCTCTGCCAGATGGAGAATCTCTTCATCCGGAAGCGGGATATCAAGATCAGAGATGGCATACTCATCCTTTTCCATCGTTTTTACTCTCTCGATCAATCTTGATACCATCTTCTCTTCATCGTACACGAGATATCCGGAATCAGACGAGACAAACCGCAGATTCGGATACTCCTCTGCAAGTATATACAGAAGACATGCGCGATACTCCTTGTTGATGTACATCTCGAACGCTGACGACACGACCCCGCTCCTGTCCAGTTCCTTCAGAACATCCGATGCATACTTATTGAGATTATCCCTGATCGATTGTGCCTTTTCACGGCAGAGATAATCCCTGATGCCCATTTTTTCGAGTGTGATATCGATGTTATCCGCAGGAAGCACGGTTGTGCTCTCGTGCTTCCGGTACTGCGCGGCAGTAACAACCAGACGGTACCTTCCTTCGCCAGGATTTTCGATCGTAACAGATCCATCCTCATCTGTAATATACTTCAGGGTAACGCCGATACCGGTCTCGTGCATCAGGGTTATCTCTGCGCCTTCGATTCTGTTTCCATCCGCATCTGTGATATTTATCGTCAACGGATTCTCGGCAATCTTTGCGCCCTCTGCGAGTCGCAGTATCTGGTCGCTCTCGCTGTATGTTGCATCCGGATGGTAGTAGTCGTACAGATGCAGGAAATCGGCAGGATGCGCAACCTTCAGATCGTCCCCAGAGACCACGCCATGAGCGATCAACTGCTTCCGGATCTGGCGTTCGATCGTCCTGTGATAACTATTGAGTATCTTGTATGATCTTCGATCCGTATCAAGGGCAGGCACGAGTTCGCTTAACATGGATGCGAACGATCTGGCAGCATCCTCGACATCCTCGTTATCCAGCACATATTCCTTCTCTGCAAGCCCGCTCTCCTTCCAGAAGTAATCAGGCGGCACGAACTCTTTTATGTGATCTTCTGTGCTCGATAGTTCGGCATGCATCTGACCAACGATCTTCTGGCAGTGTTCTATGAACGCGTCTCCGATCTCACCCAGTCGCACGAGCTTCTCAGGACTTGATGCGCCAAGTACCTCTTCCTTAAATTCTCGGAATTTTTTATCATCGATCGCATCGATTGCGATATCGAGCGCACTGAGCAATGAATTCCGGTACGTCTGAAATTCCTCTTTTGTTGCGGTCTTGAGTGCGGCGATGTCCTGTTCAAGCGTGGATACCACGCCCTCATAATCCTGCTTCTCCAGTGCATCTTCCACCTGTGCAGCTGATATATCGCCGGTCTGGTATGCTGCGAGCTTCTTTGCATTATCCACGCATCCTCTGAGCGCATTTTCAGCGACGGTCTTCAGACGATCCAGATAAGAGACGATCTCTTCGAGATCATTCTCTGGCGGCACCAGTGACTCGAGTTCGGAGATATGTGATCTGAGATCGTATCCTGCATCATTCAACGTCTCGAACTTTGCACGGGTGTCACCGGTATTTTTGATCGCCACATCATACAACCGATCGATAAAACGCTGTTTTGTCTGATCAAGATCCTGTGCGATGTTTCTTATCGCAAACAGTGTCACGCCCTTGATCACATCCTGATCACAATCAACCGACTGGCTATCCGGATCGATTCTCCCTCCGCTTTCATTTATTGCACCTTCGATCGTATCCATCTCCTTGACGCTCTCTGGAATGGTGATCGAATGTGTATCCTCGATCCCGCGCATCCGGTTGCGCAGCTGGATAAAGTTCCTGCAGATGCTGCGCAGTTCACGTTCCTTCACACGTGTTGCAGGGTCTTCGAGCCGCCGCTGTTTTACGGATTTGATGTACCACACGGATGCGATGACGATGATGGCTGGTACGCCTACAATCGCAAACATCAGTGCAACATCAGAATCGCCCAATAAAAATAATGCGCCTGCTATTATGAATACCACAAGCACGGATGCTACTGCAATGGCGATATTTCGTATGCTCCTGTCCATTGGTTTGAATCTTACTCCAGAACTTAAAACCCTATCGCAGGGTTTCCAGCCAACCTTGCTTTTTCTATGATGAACTGTCCGCTCATCGTTTGTTTATCCCATACCTTCATTGATTCTTCGATTACTATCCGCTCCTTAAAAAGCGGACAGTAGGTGACAAACGTCTCAAACTCACCACCTTCTCCTCCGGTGCACACATAACAGATGCCGTGCAGATCACATAGTTCACAAACAGCCTCTCGATCCATCACTCTCCCAAGCCACGCCTCAGTAAGACCGTAAGCAGCAACAGCCGAGATCATCACCTCAAAGCCTGCTTTGAACATCTCATCCCACAGTTCCTCTGGATCTCTCTTCCAGAGTGGTGCCAGGCTCACAAGACCAAGCTCGTCACATATCCGGTCGACCCTCTCCTTCTGGTAACTGGAGAATATCGCGCCTGATACCACGCCCTCTACACCGTATCTGGTCTTTGCTTCTGATAACGCATCCTTCAGGTCCACAAGTTCCTCTTCCTTCACACCCATGGACTCTTTAAATATCAGAGGAAGCCCCATCGTCTCTGTCTGGAGTTTGACAAGGTCTATGTTTGGGACGTGATACATATACGACTCCGGATTGAGCGACTTTATCGCAACGATGACAGAGACCTCACCCTCCTTACTGGCAAGATACGCTGCATACAGGCTATCCTTACCGCCCGAAACCAGTGCTGCGAGTCTCATCTCTTGCTTTTACCCCATATCTGTTTGTTACCGGCATTCTCCTGCCAGAGCCAAATGCTTTATAGCATATCTTTATTCCAATCGGGGCTTGCTGCCTCTTATACTCATTATGATCCACCCTCCAGATGATATCGTTCACCAGACCTTCGTCAAATCCCATCTCGATCATCTCCTCCCTACTCTTCTCTTCCTCGATGTATGCGTGCAGTATCGGGTCCAGTATCTCATAAGGCGGCAGCGAATCCGTATCCTTCTGCCCTTCGGCGAGTTCTGCAGAAGGTTCTTTGGTCAGGATGCTCTCAGGGATGATCTCCTTCTCATTGATCGCATTGATATATCGTGCGAGTTTGTACACGGTCGTCTTTGGAACGTCTGATAGCACTGCCAGACCGCCGCTCATATCACCATACAGCGTGCAGTAACCAACAGCAAGCTCTGATTTGTTCCCTGTGGATAGAACCAGATATCCGAATTTGTTTGAGAGTGCCATCAGGATATTTCCACGAATCCTCGCCTGGATATTCTCTTCTGCAACGCCTGGCTCTGTGCCCTTAAATTCCCCTGATAGCATCGCTGTGTATGCATTGACAGCATCCATGATTGGGATTGTTTTATAGTCCACTCCAAGGTTCAGAGCCAGTTCTTTTGCGTCCTCTCTGCTGGACGTTGACGTGATCGTACTCGGCATCGAGACGCAGACGACGTTCTGAGCGCCCAGAGACCCTGCCGCCAGAGCAGCAGTCAAGGCTGAGTCTATGCCACCACTGAGACCGATGACAACCTTTTTAAATCCGTTCTTCCTGACATAATCCCTGATTCCCAGCAACAAAGCTCCATAAATCTCTTTTAGCGGGTCATCTTCCAAGGTTATCTCAGTGCCATCCAGACCCGTTATTACGAGGTCTTCTTCGAACTGCCTCCCTGCTGCAATCAGGATTCCGTCCCTGTCAAAGACGTAACTCCTGCCATCAAATACCAGATCATCCTGACCTCCCACCAGATTGACATGCACGATCGGAACCCTGTTCTCTTTTGCTCTTCTTGCAAGTAATTCCCTTCTCTCTCTACTTTTGCCTGCGTAAAATGGAGAAGCAGAGATATTCACGATGAGATCAGCTTCCTTTGCCTGTTTCTCAACCAGATCATCATCAACCCAGATATCCTCGCAGATATTTATTCCCAGTTTGATGTTCGTCAAGGTATCAAAGAGGAGATTCTCCTTTCCCGGCTCAAAGTATCGCTTCTCATCGAAGACATCATAATTCGGAAGATGTATCTTGTGCTGCACACCTATTAGTTCCCTGTCCCTGATAAGAGCGGCAGCATTGTAGATCGTATCTTCATCGCAATCGACAAATCCTGTGATAACAGCGATATTTCCTGATTCGGCAATGATCCTATCAAGTGCCTCTCTCTGGTCTCTGATTACTGCGGGCTTTAACAGGAGGTCCTTTGGCGGGTACCCTGTAATCGCAAGCTCAGGAAATACAACAAGATCTGCGCCTTTCTCTCCCGCCCTTTTGATGTATGCTAGGATCTTATCGGTATTTCCATCAATGTCTCCAACTGTTGGGTTTATCTGTGCAAGCGCAATTTGCACAATCCTCACCCATTGAGAATCTCACGCTTCAGATCTACAAACTCGTTTTCGACCGTGATCCCATGTTTGATGACATCCTCTGCCTTATCAACGATCCGCTGAATCGTGCCGACCGGAATATCACGTCCACCAAGCCCGATCACGAATCCGAGTACCGGGACACGGATATCCCGGTTGTAGAGGGCGGCTTTGATCTCGGTTACCAGCGCGCCTTCGCCTGTTCCCAGTGAGATATCCTTTTCGAGCACGGCAATCACCTTTGCACCGGCAACCGCCTTTGCTATCTCTTCTGCTGGAAACGGTCTGAACGAACGGATCTTCAATAATCCTACAGGAACTCCTTTACTTCGCAGATCGTCAACCACATCTCTGAGCGTTCCGATGAGCGAGCCCATCGCCACGAGCAGGATCTCTGCACCATCGGTCTGGTATGTATCGATCAGATCTCCGTAATATCTTCCGAACGCAGATTCAAACCTGTGAGCAGCATCCCTTATCTTGATCCTCGATCTCTCTATCGCTTCTTCCACCAGATACCGAAACTCCGTATAATAATCAGGATTCACGAACATGCCGAACGATTTCGGATCATCAGGATCAAGAACCGCCACCGGCTTGAATGGAGGAAGGAAGGAGTCCACAGCCTTCTGATCGAGGAGGTTCACAGGCTCAAAGACATGCGATAATATGAATCCGTCCATGCAGACCATAACCGGAAGCGACACCAGAGGATCCTCTGCGATCAGGTATGCCTGCACCATCGTATCAACGAGTTCCTGCGCATCCTCGACATACAGCTGGATCCATCCTGTGTCCCGCTGCGCTATGCTGTCCTGGTGGTCGTTCCAGATGTTGATCGGCGCGCTCACCGACCGGTTGACGATCGTCATCACGATCGGAAGCCGCATCCCTGCCGCATTGAAGAGCACCTCGTGCATCAACTCAAGCCCCTGTGACGTGGTTGCCGAATACGTCCTTGCGCCGGCTGCACTCGATCCGACAAGTGCTGAGAGTGCTGAAAACTCAGATTCAACATTGATGTATTTGGAGTCGATCACACCGTCAGCAACGAACTGCGAGAGATCCTCCACGATATGGGTCTGCGGCGTGATCGGATATGCAGAGATCACATCCGGCCGGCACATCGCAACCGCATGTGCAACTGCATAAGAACCCTCGACAACCCTGATACCGCCTTCTAATTCCATTATTTCTCCTCCAGAACCATCTCTATCGCATCCTTCGGGCACTCGTTTGCGCATATACCGCAGCCCTTGCAGTAATCATAGTCAGCCGTGTACGTATCTGCATCGCTTTTCTTGTGCACTATACCTTCCGGGCAGAATGTCTCGCAGGTGCCGCACCCGTTGCACAGTTCCGCGTCGAAGACCGGGATGAAGATTCGCCAGCTGCCTGTCTTGTTAGCAATGGTGGATCCGGGTTCTCCGATCGGTGCGTGCGGAATCATGATACCCCCATCATATCATAAGCACGCTGGACAGCAAGAGCGTTCTTCTCTCCGACATCTCCTGGGAATCGATCACGCACTGCATGTTTGATCGACTCAGCAGCAACCTCCCTGCTTGCACCGGCAAAGGCGCCAAGCATCACGGTGTTCATGATCGGTTTTCCAATGAGATCGAGCGATATTCTGGTCGCATCGATCGTTCTCACTGCTGCTTCTGTTTCGAGGGCGAGATTCTCAGGATCATGCTCGGTATTGACGATGATCATGCCATCGGATTTCAGCCCGCCAGCAACGTCAACCGATTCGATCAGTGTCGCATCCTGTACGATCACATAATCCGGCTCATATACCTGGCTGCGCAGTCTGATCTTGTGACCGGATAGACGGACAAAAGCCATCACAGGCGCGCCCCTCCGCTCCACGCCAAATGAGGGGAATGCCTGGCTGTATCTGCCGTCCTCAAAAGCCGCAATCGCGAGTAGTTCGGCAGCAGTGACCGAACCCTGCCCGCCGCGACCATGAATTCGGATTTCTTTCATGACTCTACGTGATCACAGTCATGTATAAATTTATCGATGGCTGCGCCGATAGGTTAATTTATTCACATTAGAAGACAATGTGAATTACCATGACAACGGTATACGACGTACCAGCAGATGAACTGATAACGTGCGCTGCACAGAAACTGAAAGAGAATAAGGATACCACCCCACCCGAATGGGCAGGGTATGTGAAGACAGGCGCGCACAAGCAACTGCCGCCTGCCGATAAGAACTGGTGGCATGTACGGTGTGCTGCGGTTTTGCGGCAGATATATATTGATGGACCGGTCGGTGTGTCGAGATTACGATCAAAATATGGGGGCAAAGAGCGCAATGGGACGATGCCGCCATCATTTACAAAGGGAAGCGGATCCATCATACGAAAGGCGCTTCAGCAACTGGAAAAACTGGGCTATGTGAAAACAGCGAAGGAGGGGCGTGCTGTGACCGCTGATGGCAGGCGGTTCCTGGATAATGTTGCGTATGAAGTTAAACAGCAATCAGGTGAGTGATTATGTCAGGTGAACTTAACGAGATTAAACGTCGACGGCTTGAACAGTTGCAGCAACAGCAGGTGTCTGCTCAGTATCAGGCTGCACAGCAGCAAGCGCAGCAGCAGCAGGTCGAGGAGGCGAAGCAGAATATACTCAGGAAGCTTCTGACACCGGAGGCGAGGGAGCGGTTGACAACACTGAAGATGGTACGTCCGCAACTGGCAGAGCAGGTTGAGATACAGCTCATCGCGCTTGCACAATCCGGACGGCTCCAGACCATGGTCGATGATGAAAAATTGAGAATGCTGCTCCAGCAAATCCAGCCGAAAAAACGCAGTACGACCATCAAACGTGTATGAATGGATATTTCTGTACTTTTCAGTGGAGGAAAGGATAGTTCGCTATCAGCAATATTGCTCGAGCCTTTTTTTGAAGTGCGATTGATCACATGCAGTTTCGGATTCAGAGAGACATGGAAACCTGCGAGAGATATCGCATCCGAACTCGGATTCCCTCATGAGATACTGCGGATCGATGGCACAATCCTTGAGGCCGCATGCAATATTGCCATCGATGACGGCTATCCGAATCGCGCGATCAACTATATCCATCAGTGCGCGCTTCAACGCGTAGCATCTGAACATCCGGTTCTTGCTGACGGGACGCGCAGGGATGATCGCGTTCCGATGCTGAATTTAGCGGATGTGCAGCGCCTTGAGGACAGATGCGGGTGCATGTACATAAGACCACTGCTCGGATATGGCAGAAGAGCAGTGGATGCGCTGGTTAATGTCCATCTTGAGATCGTGGAGGATGAGAGTGAGCGAATCGAGAAATCCGATTATGAGGCGGAACTGCGCGCAATCGTCGAAGAGAGACATGGTCCGGAGATGGTGCATACGATCTTTCCGGAGCATATTCAGTCGAGGGTGATCCGGCGTAAACATGATCATCATACGCAGATTCCAGCCAGGTGATTTCTCTGGCGTAATCGATATCGAGAACGAGCAGTTCAGCGAGCATGACCCGTATATGTACATGACACTGTACGAGTTAAATGAGGATACGTTCTTTGTTGCTGATCATCATGGTGCGGTGGTTGGATTCGTTGTCGGGATATCATCGGTTGATGAACAGGGTATGTACGGACGGGTTTTTTCGATTGCGGTGCGAGAAGCATATCAAGGACTCGGCATCGGCACACAGCTGATGAAGAGTGTTATCGACGTATTTCATAGAAAGAAGATCAAAAACATCGTGCTTGAAGTCAGAAGACACAATATCCGTGCGATACGATTCTATCAGCGGCTTGGATTTGTGGTCACCGGAATCGAGATAGGATACTACAGCGACTACGAGGATGCGATCATCATGAGACACAGGTGAATATCTTGATCGTGATAAAGATTGGTGGAAGTCTGATTAAAAGCGCACGAAAACTCGTATCTGCGATTTACGAATACGCACTGAACGAAGGTGAACGTATCCTGATCGTTCCTGGCGGCGGCATGTTTGCAGATACCGTGCGAATCGCAAGCAATACATACCGCATCTCTGACGAAGCCACTCACTGGATGGCGGTTCTCGCGATGGATCAGTATGCACATTATCTTTCAGATGGCACGCCCGCAAGACTGATTACAGAGATCGATTCGATCCCGATTGGAGCGTCGATCCTTCTCACATACAATCTGCTGAAGAGATCCGATGCAGAGATCGAGCATACGTGGGATGCGACATCAGATACCATCGCTGGCTGGATCGCGTCAAAAATTGGTGCGGCATTTATAAAAGCGACCGATGTGGATGGAATATTCCGGGATGGGATGCTTCTTCATGAGATTGCTGCGAAGGAATTGATTAAAATGGGTGGAACGTGTGTTGATCCGGAATTGCCAAAACTGCTGCTTTTAAAATCACTGGATTGTCTGGTCGTGAACGGGAAAGACCCGAATTACGTGATCGATGCGATCAGGGGGGTTCGTGGGGGGACTGTGATCCGGCATGGATCTTCGACTGAGATCCGATCTCCGGTACGAACGCTGATATTCCCGAAATGCGATTCAACAAGACCGTAGTCCACCAATTTCTTTCCGAACCGTGCAATCTCCTGCCATGTAGTTCTCATGCAAATCACTTCTCTCTGT
>PIXW01000128.1 GCA_003601535.1 ANME-2 cluster archaeon | reverse complement strand
TATGCCTCCATCTGTGCACTGGTAAGCGCCAGTGCAGTGTGATGAAACCATCGTGATTGCGTATATTTAACAGTGTCGATGTGGTGTGCTTACTCGAGTGAGGTGTGGTTAACCTGCAAGAAAATATGCAAACTTTTCGGAAAGACTATATTTTCCAGTCTGCTCATAAAACACTCATCCGCACCGAGGAAGGTCGCAGAGTGGTTGAGGGTATCGGTCGAATGGTATTGTCCCAAAGTCAAAAATGCTAAAAACCTTAATAAGCGCGAGTGCTTATGTAGACAATACGTTTCATAAGAAAAGGCGATACGGATGCCATACATATAGTATGGTACCAGAACTCTCCTGATGTTCTGCCTTCAAAAACCAAGGAGCGAAACGATGATAACTCCAAAATATATCACAAAACTCGAGCAAATACACGGATTTAACAATGGAGAACGAGCCGCACTTGACAACGTTACTAAAAAGTTTGCGTTTCGCACAAACGAGTATTATCTATCTCTAATAGATTGGAATGATCCTGAAGATCCGATAAGGCGCATCATAATACCGGATGTGAAAGAGCTTGAGGAATGGGGGCAGATGGATGCTTCCGACGAAGGTACATATACCGTTATTCACGGTCTGCAGCACAAATATGAATCCACCGCAGTTCTTCTGGTCACTGATGTGTGCGGGGGATACTGTCGATTCTGTTTCAGAAAGCGGCTTTTTATAAATGGTCATGATGAGGTTGCCCGCGATGTAACAGAGGGGCTCAGGTACATCAGCGAGCACAAGGAACTCACCAATGTCTTGCTCACCGGTGGCGATGCGCTGGTATTATCCACAAAGAAGCTGGAAAATATAATCAGACAGCTTCGTGAGATTGAACATGTCAGGATCATACGCATCGGTACCAAGATACCTGCTTTTAACCCCTACCGAATCATCGACGACCCATCTCTGCCTGAGATGATACAACGATACAGCACTGATGAGAAACGAATCTATATCATGACACAGTTCAATCATCCCAGAGAACTCACCGGTGCTGCTATCGAAGCGGTTAGCCGCCTCATAAGGGCGGGCGCCATAATCGCCAATCAAACGCCGATGATACACGGGGTCAATGATGACCCAGAAACCCTATCAACATTATTCAAAGAACTGTCGTTCATCGGCGCGATCCCTTACTATGTCTTCCAGTGCCGTCCGACATCAGGCAACAAAATCTTTGCTGTTCCGGTCGAGGAGACCTACAACATCTTCCAGCAAGCACTGAAGCGATGTTCAGGTCTTGCCAAGCGTGCCAGGTTGATCATGTCGCATTCGACAGGTAAGATCGAAATCGTGGGAACAACCGATGATCACATCTTCTTCAGATACCACCAATCGGTTGATCCACGACAGATTGGAAGCTTTATGATTTTTAAGCGTAATCCAGATGCCTACTGGTTCGATGACTATTATGAGCTGGTCGCAAGATATTCCATCGATGATCTTTATGATTGATGTCGCAAGGTTTAAATCGACACCATCCGTTATGTTGTAATGTATGCGCCTATCAGAAATGGTTACCCTGCTCGAGGAGATCGCCCCTCCGGAACTTGCTTATGAATCTGATCAAGATCGGATCGGGCTGGTGCTCGACCGCGGGAACAATGTGAACAAGGTTGCTGTTGCGCTGGACGTTACCGATTACGTGCTCGAGGAGGCTGCACGGGAAGAGGTGGATCTTCTGGTCACGCACCACACCCCGATATACCATCCGATACACCGAATCTCAAAGAGTCTTTCTGACTCCTTGAAGATCGCTCTCGAGAACGAGATCTCGATATATGTGATGCACACAAACTATGATCGAGCTGAGGGCGGTGTCAATGACGTGCTCGCAGATATACTCGAACTCTGGGACGTTCAGGAACTGGAACCTGGTCGCATCGGAAGAACAGGACGCTCAAAAACATCAGAATTTGCGCAGTTTGTGGCGCGGAAGCTCAACGTCTCTGTCAGATGGACCGGAGAGCGTGAGATTGAGACCGTGATGGTCATCGGCGGCAGTGGTCTCTCCGGCGAGTTTGTGGATATCGCGATCGAAGGCGGTGCAGATGTCCTCGTCTCCGGAGAGATGCGGCATGATGCGATCAGAAAAGCGCACAATCTGGCACTGATCGATGCCACGCATTATGCAACCGAGATTCCTGCAATGAGGCGTCTATGCGACCGGTTGCCTGTTGATACGGTCTTTATCGATCATGCGCCTGATGTCAATGTGGTGGACAGTAGCCGGATGGTGCATCTCGAACAGATGGCGTGGTATGCATGATATATGTCTATGCAAGAACCTCCAGTGCTTGATCGACATCAACGCCATCGTGCACGATCGCTGCAATCGCCCGCGTCATCAGCGTCGGGTTGTCTGCCTGAAACACGTTTCTGCCAGCAGCAGCTCCGCGGGCACCTGCTTTTATCGCACCATAGATCATCTGCAAAAATTCCCGGTCCGTATTTGTTTTTGGTCCCCCTGCAATCACTACAGGCACAGGGCAGCCTGCAATCACATCCTTGAACGAGTCCGGATCACCGGTATAATTGGTCTTGATGATGTCTGCACCGAGTTCAGCACCAACCCTGGCAGCATGTGCAACCACAACCGGTTCATGCTGATTGGTGATCGCAGGACCTCGCGGATACATCATCGCAATCAAGGGAATGCCCCAGTAATCACAATCATCTGAAACAGCACCGAGATATTCGAGTTGATCTGATTCGGTATCAGAGCCGACATTGATGTGCACGCTCACGGCATCTGCGCCGAGTTTGATCGCCTCCTCAACTGTGCATACCTGCACCTTGTTGTTCGGATCAGGTCCGAGCGATGTGGATGCGCTCATGTGTATGATCAATCCGATATCGTGCCCGTATCCACGGTGCCCGTGCTTGACCATCCCTTTCTGCATCAGGACTGCATCTGCGCCGCCTTCTGCAACCTTGTTTATCGTTTCCCCGATGTTTACAAGCCCTTTCATCGGACCCTCTGATATCCCATGATCCATCGGAATGATCAGAGCGTTTCCACTCTTTCTGTCGAAGATCCGTTCAAGCCTTACCTTCTTTCCTATTTCCGGCATGATTTCACCATTCTGAATCGTATGTGTGATATTACAGAATATGATATTATAAGTATTGCCTGATCAGGTGATAATATATATCATAACATGTGATCAATATCCATGAGATGGTTTGCGCTACTTATAATTGTATCTCTGGCACTTATGGCGTCTCATGCGAGTGCGGCAGGTTTTATGGATGACACCGACTCCAACGTATACCGCCCAGTGGGCTACTACTCACCGCCACCCGCGCACACCGATGCCCCCGCGCTCGCTGCAAGCCTATCCCAGCAGATACCATATCCGGCACAACCAGGCGAGGAGGTGACGCTGGTCATCAAGACGGTGAACGTAGGGGATGAGCCTGCCAAGGATATCATCTGGTATCTGGACGTGAAAGAACCGTTTGAACTGAAAGATACCGATGGAGAGACGCTCCCGGAACTGAGATGCGGTGAGACTACAGATACCGAGTATTATCTGACCGTGGATCCTGATGCGCGGTCTGGCGAGTATATACTTGATCTGAATATCACTTATAGCGGGGATTTTGATTCTGATCGCCACTATCTCACCACGAAGAGCAAATTTGAGATCAGGGTCAGGGTGATGGGGCATCCAGACATCGTCCTCCTCGATGCCGACATCCCGAAAGCAGATCCCAAATCTGAGTTTGATGCAAAATTCTCGATTAAGAATGTGGGAACAGGACCTGCAAAAAATGTAAAGGTTTATTTTGAAAATCAAACCAGCATCCTTCCGAAGATGTCCATCTACTACATCGACATGATAGCACCCGGAGAGACCAAGCTCATCGAGTCCGGTTTCTTCGTCGATACCACCACGCCGTCTCAGTATCTACTGCCGATCACGATCAGATACGAGGATGAGGTGCATGAAGCGCAGCCAGTACAGTCCTATTCGGTGCTGGCTCCGGTATCGAGCGGAAACACGCTCTTTGTCTACCTCGATTCCCAGGATGAACTCACACCAGGAAGGGTCGGGGATATCACGATAGGAGTGGCAAATCGCGGGCTTGCAGAGGCGAAGCACATCATTATCACGATCGTGGAGGATGATCAGTTCAAGGTGATCGGCTCCAGCACCGGATATATCGGAGATGTTGAGAGCGATGACTATGATACCGCGGATTTTACGATCCTCCCGCAGTCGGGCTGCCGTAATGTGACCATCAAGGTGGATTATGCGGATGATTACGGCAACCAGTACAGTATGACCACTGATGTACCGATCAAGGTGTACAGTTCAGAGGAGATGGAAGAGATCGCACCAGGTGGCGGCGGATACACGTGGATAATCATCGCAGCACTGGTTCTGCTACTCGCTTTTGTCTTCAGAAAACGCATTAAAAGGATCATATCCAGATGAAACTCTCGGATTACTTCCGGTTCTGCGCGAAAGGCATAGTGCAGCGTAAAACCCGCAGTTACTTAACGATCCTCGGTATTGTGATCGGAATCATGGCTATCGTGGGCTTGATCTCGATCGGGGTCGGGATGCAGGTGTACATGAAGGAGCAGGTCGGGAAGATGGGTGCGAACAAGATCATCATGCTACCAATGCCGCCCGGTGCTTCCGTTTTATCTGCTGCACCAACACATTTCACGGATCGGGATGCGAAGATCGTTGATAGGGTGCGGGGCGTCGATGCGAACTGCTATATGATCTACCGGACTTCAATTATAACTTACAAGAATATCGATTCCGCAGCATCGGTCACGGGTATGGTTCCATCGCTTGCAGAAGATACTTTTATCGGTGCTCAGGGATATGAGGTTGAATCAGGGAGGTTTCTGGAGGATAGGGACACACACAAGATCGTAATTGGTTACTGGATTGCACATAAGAACTTCAAGGTTGGAGATAAATACAAAGAGGTCAAGGTCGGTGACAGGATAGAGATCAGGGATCAGGGCTTCAGGGTCGTTGGAGTCATGGGGGAGATCGGAAACCGTGACGATGACTCGGCTATTTATATGAGTCTTGATGATGCAGAGCGTCTTTTTGATGTGAGCGATGAATATGATATTTTCTTCGTGAAGATAAAGGAGGGTTCTGATGTGGATGATGTTGCGGATCGTATCAGGGACCGTCTCGAGGATGAACATGACGAGGAGGATTTCACGGTCATGACAGCAGCACAGATGACTGCGATGGTCGGTTCGATTCTTTCTGCGGTTTCTGCGGTATTGATCGGAATCGGCGCAATCTCACTCCTTGTAGGTGGAGTCGGGATCATGAATACGATGTACACCTCAGTTGTGGAGCGTACAAGAGAGATCGGGATATACAAAGCACTCGGAGCAGAGAGCAACACGATACTAACGCTTTTTCTGGTTGAATCTGGTTTGATCGGGATATTTGGTGGTGTGATCGGAATTGCACTCGGTTTTGGACTGGCGAGGGTGGTGGAGATGATCGGAAAGGAGATGGGGGTAGGTCTCCTGCACGCATGGGTCTCGTGGGAGCTTGTGGTGTTTGCGCTTCTCTTCTCGTTCTCAATCGGGATTCTTGCCGGATTTCTGCCTGCCCGTTCTGCTGCGATGATGAATCCGGTGGATGCGCT
>PIXW01000012.1 GCA_003601535.1 ANME-2 cluster archaeon | reverse complement strand
GCAGCACCAGATACGATGAGATACGAAATGCCGCAGATACACTTGGTCTACCCGAAACCGCAACAATGGATGCCATCAAAAAATCTTACAGGATGCTGATGGTGAAATGGCATCCTGATCGATGCAAAGAAGATCCACAACGATGCAAGGAGATGGCACAGAAGACGATCGAAGCATATCGAACAATAATCGATTACTGCAACGATTACGAGTACTCTTTCCGAAAGGCGGATGTTGAGAGAATGCTACCTCCTGATGACCGGTGGTTCGTGCAGTTCGGAGATGATCCGCTGTGGGGCAGAGGCGGGGATGCCAAGAATCGAACCATTTGAAGCGCATTTCTCAGAATATGATCGATGGTTCGACGATCATCGTTTTGTTTATCTATCAGAAGTTGCTGCGCTGCGACATTTCATCCCTGAAGGCGGAACAGGTCTGGAGATCGGAGCAGGAACTGGTAGATTTGCGGTTCCACTGAATATCAGGATCGGAATCGACCCATCCCCGCAGATGAGGGCGATTGCAAGGAAAAGAGGATTGTACGTGCTTGGTGGTGTTGCTGAATATCTGCCATTCAGGGACAAGCAGTTCGATCTCGCTCTGATGGTTACGACCGTCTGTTTTGTAGATGATATGAAAAAAGCATTCAAGGAAGTTTACAGGATATTGAAGGATGACGGTTCTCTAATTGTTGGTTTTATTGATAAAGATAGTTTTTTGGGAAGAACGTACCTGAATAAAAAAATAAAAAATAAATTTTACAGATATGCAACGTTTTATTCGGTTGCTGAAGTGGTGAGCGATCTGAGATATGCGGGGTTCTGTCACGTTGCGATGGTGCAGACGATATTCGATCACCTGAACGACATTACATCGGTGCAGATGTTAAGAGAAGGCTATGGAGATGGTGGTTTTGTGGCGATACAGGCTTCAAAAGCGACTGCTCTCGCAACGAATCGATGAAACTCAACATAGTCCAGTTCCTAACCAACGCATCGATCATGATGTCGATGATGTTAATCCCGGTTCTCGCAGAGGAGACCGGAGCAGATCTCATACAGATCGGTCTTATCGTCTGCGCATACAGTCTCTGCCTGTTTGTATCATCATATATGTTCAGCAAGGCTGCTGATGCATGGAACATCAAGAAACTGCTGTTATCCGGTCTTGCATGTTCTGCGGCTGCCTATTTCCTGCAGGTCTTCGCAAACGATCCATTGAGTCTCGGACTGGCGCGAGGGCTTCTTGGAATCTGTATCGGCATGTATCCTGCATCGCTTATTATGCATGTCTATGGGATGAAACGGAGCATCGGCAAGTTCAGTTCATTTGGCTCGCTTGGATGGGCTGCGGGATTCCTTGGAGCAGGCATCATCGGAGACTACGATCTGATATTTGCAGCGAGTTCAGTTCTCATCGTACTCTCATTTGCAATTGCGCTGACTCTGCCGGATGTCGATGTCCCGAGACTGAATGTTAAGTATCTATCGCTCGACACAGTGAGAGCGAACTGGGATGTGTATCTGACGCTTCTGTTCAGGCATACCGGAGCTACAGCCGTCTGGGTGATCTTTCCGCTGTATCTGACAGATCTCGGAGCAGATGCATTCTGGATCGGCATCATCTATGCAGTAAATCCCATAATGCAGTTTTTCGTAATGAGGCGGCTTGATGGCAGAAACATGACCTCGATTGTGAAATATGGATATCTGATATCAGCGATCGCGTTCTTGAGTTACATCCCGCCAGCCACATTTTATTACATCATACCCGGAATGATGATGATTGCGGTCTCATGGTCATTTCTGTATGTGGGTTCCACCGAACTCATGCTTCACAGAAATCAGGACAAAGGGACCGCGGCAGGCTTGATCACCTCGGTTATCAGCCTCTCCTCAGTGGTTGGTTCGCTCGTTGGAGGCGTTGTTTCACACTACTGTGGATTTTTAGCGGTGCTTGTAGCCGGATCCGGATTGAGTTTTATCAGTTTTTTAATCTGGATTAAATATTCTAAATATTAAACGAAGTCATGGCAGCTTAGTACTGTATATATTGCATTCGGAAGTACTGCATCAGGAAAACTGGTGAGATTCAGGGCGCCTGTTCAATGACCGACGTACACGACCCATGTTGTATGCAACAAATATTTAAGATGATCTCGCCATCATAGACATCATGAATTATCTACTATGTGCATTCGGCATCGTATGGATCGGGCTTGGATTGTACACCATACAACTGCTGCTCACACGATTACGATTATCGAGAACAAGAAGGGGTCACGACACTCATGGATAAGAGACAGAAAACACTCTTTGCATTCGCTGTGATCATCGCTGTTCTGGTGGTCGGGTTATGGGGCGTCGATTTTCAGAGCACGCTTACGGTCTCTGATCTCACAGACGGACATGTCGGGCAGAGGGTGTGTGTGGAAGGTGATGTAAAAGCAGGAACACTCCGTGCGATAGATAACGGTTCAACGGTGTTATTTACCCTGACAGATGGAAATAATGACATCGATGTCAGTTATAAAGAACACCAGCCTGTGAATCTGATGGAAGGGCAGCCTGTTACAGTTACAGGTACAATACTCTCTGACCACACCATATCAGCACATCAAATGGTGACCAAGTGCCCGTCGAAGTACGCTGCCGAGAACACAACGCTTAAATCCATTCAATAAATGACCCAGAAGCGAGGTTTATCGATGATCACTGACTGGTATGAGTACAGACTGATCAATGGCGCAATCATCAGTCTTTTAGACGACCTCAACGAATCAAATCTGAAACGCATCGTTCATCACGTATTTGATTCGGGAGGCAAACGAATCCGTCCGATCACGCTCATCCTCTGTTCCGAACTCTTTGGAGGTGATGCAGACGAATGTCTTGATGCTGCGCTCGCGATCGAACTGATACACTCAGCTTCGCTGATACATGATGACATCCTGGACAGGGGGCTTGTGCGCAGGGGTGCTCCCAGTGTGTACCACCAGTTCGGACTGGCTGCTGCAATCCTTTGCGGAGATTTTCTGATCTCGAAGGGAATTGAATTGATATCAGGGTACGATCAAGCAGTGATTCAGGACTTCGGACGTGCTGGCAGGTTTATGTCTGAAGGAGAGGCGATTGATGTCAATAGCAATGAAACCGAGTTTTCCGAGGGGACTTACTTTGAATGTATCAATAAAAAGACGGCGTCGCTGTTTGTTGCATCAGCCTGTATGGGGAGCAGAATCGGCGGAGCATCCGCACAATCGGTTGACCGTTGCGCCGAATTCGGGATGCATCTCGGCATGGCATACCAGATCGTTGATGACATCCTTGAATATCAGGAACTTCAGCATGAAAAGAAGTCTCTAAACAGCGCAATCACGCTTCCGCATATCTTAAAACATGATGCTGTACATCTATCGGTTCAGGAGGTACAGCATCATGTCGATTGCTCGAAGCAGATTCTAAGTTCGTTTGATCACTCGGATGCCAGGAACAAGCTGCTCAAGATCGTGGATTATATGACATTCGATCTGCGTCGATTATCGGGAACCTGATTCAGATCGATTTTGCGATCCTGATCAACTCTTCGCGATCAAGTGTACCACCCAGTACAAATTCACGCTCGCCATCATCCCATTGCAGCACAAGAGATTTGCCAAACGCAGTTATTGTGCATTTATGCTCACCGATCATGATCGTCTCGTTCTCACCCGCTGGTGTTGGTCGCTTGACAGATTCGTTGTGCGCGCTCTCGATCAGTTGAATGGCTGTGGACTGCGCCAGTGAGGGGTCGCCTTCGGTTGTATTGGTGTACACGAGAATTACGCCAGTCTCGGATGCCGAAACAGGAGCCGTCATGATATTATCCAGCGCATAACCCTGCGGCAGATCTTTTGGCTCTTTGATTCCAAATAACACCTTTGCCTGTGCCTCTTCAAGAGTCATCTTCGCGGGAGGCGTATTATCCACCGATTCGACGGTTGCGCCTTCTGGTATCTTAAATTCGAACGTACTGTTTGGAATACCTGTGTTGAATCGTATGTCTCGATATTCCATGCACGTTGCCCGTGTATTGTTCTGGTATGTCTCGATTTTGATGGGCATCCAGTTCTTCTGATCAAGCCACAACTCTATCGATATGGGTCCGCGGGGTCCGCGCACGTCTATCGGCGTTGCTGTGATCCTGTAACATTCACGCCCGGAGACGATTCCCGTTCCGTTTGGAGTGATTGTGTATGCATCAAGCAGATTCTCGATGAGCTGTGCATTTTTGGACAGATTCATCCGTGCATACGCTGGAATGGATGCTGTCTCGACCGAATTGCTGGCAGGATCGTACATCCACATATAAGTGCCATTTGAAACCATGATCTGCCCGGCAAGCTCAGGATGTTTTTTATATTCCATCCGGATCATGTCCGGGTATTTGTACGTGTAATTTGCGACCATTGTCTCATTGTTGCTCGTCACGAGCATGGTACAGATGAGGTCACGCACACTATCTTCATGCGCTCTCATCTGATCTTTGATCTGCTCAGAAGTGAGTTCGTTGCTGACACATCCGGTTATCACAAGTGAGATCGCAATGATTGTGATCAATAGTAGTCTTTTCATCACTAGTACTGTTCAATCGATGTTTAATAAGGTTGCGGAAAACATCATCTTTATCATACCCAGATCATATAATCAATCACAATGATCGACACCGATTTCTTCAATCAACTGAACCGATTCTCGCTCATGGTGCGCAAGCGTGTGTCGAGCGTGTATGCTGGCAGCAGGCGGTCGGTATTGCAGGGAAAAGGAATCGAGATCGTTGGATACCGCGAGTATATGCCAGGTGATGACATCAGGACGATAGACTGGCGGGTGTATGGAAGGACAGACAAACTGTATATACGCAAGTTCGAGGAAGAGAAGAATGTAACCACACACATACTTCTTGATTCAAGCAAAAGCATGGATTTTTCGAGCAACGGTATAACAAAATTCGATTATGCCGCGATGCTTGCCTGCGGGTTCGGTTATCTGGTGACAAGAGAGAACGAGAAATTCGCAATATCCACGTTTGGAGAGAATATCGATATCAATCCTCCGAAAAGAGGTAGGGGATTTCTGCTTCATACGATCGACAAATTGAATCAAATTCAATTAGATGGAAAAACGAGATTCGATCATTGCACCATGCAGTACGAGAAGATGATCCGGTCAAAATCGATTGTCATCGTCATATCTGACTTTTTAACCGATCTCGACTCGATACGTGCGGGTTTATACCGGCTTTCAGCGAATGATCTGATTATAATCTCGGTCTTCGATCCTGCCGAATACAATCTCACCATTGGAGGGGACGTGAAATTATACGATATGGAGACTGGTGAGGTCAGAAAGACGTATATCAGTCCAAAACTAAAAGAGGAGTATAGAACGCTGCTCGATAATCATTTCGGAGGGATAAGAGAGACATGTATGCATATCGGGGCGGATTTTCTCTCGTTCGGAACGGACGTTCCGATATTTGATGCATTCTTTGAGGCTGTGAAGGCAAGATAAAGGTGATCGGATGCCATTTGCAAATCCGCTGGCGCTTCTTGGTTTTTCAAGTCTTATTCCAATCGTGATCCTGTATCTGATCAAACCAAAGCCCAGGGATATAAAAATCCCATCGCTGATGTTTATTCTGGATATGGAACGAAAGGAGCAGCGATACCAGACGATGTTGAAAAAGATCGTCAGGGATCCATTGATGATCATGCAGCTGCTCTTTCTGATCCTGCTGACACTTGCGATGGCATCGCCATACTATGTTGCAAAGGAGACCGTGCGCGCTGACCATACCGCAATCATCCTCGATGCATCCGCATCGATGCAGGCAGAACATCCGAGCCGATTCGATCGTGCAAGGGATGTTGCGACCCGGTTTGTGAGTGGAAAAACAAGCATCATCCTGGCAAAGAATGTTCCGGTCGTCGCATTGCAGGAAGGGAGCCGGTCTGATGCAACGGTTGCATTGCAGCACCTGAAGCCATGTGCGACCACAGCAAATATTGGCGACGCAATCCTCCTTGCAAAGAGCATAATCGGGGCTGAGAAGGGCGCAATCGTTGTGATCTCTGATTTCTCAAATATCGATTCCGACTCGATAGCAGCATCGAAGATGCTTGCGAATGCTGCGGGAATCGATGTGACGTACAAACAGGTTGGGCACGATGCTGATAACATTGGAATTACTTATGGTAAACTGGAGCGGAAAGGAGACGGGTATGGCTACACATGCAATATTAAAAATTATATCGATTCTAAGAAAACAATACCAATTAAAATATCTCGCAATGGCAAAAAAATTTTATCGGATAGCCTGACCATAGCTCCGCATTCAAACGAACTCTTCGCACTCTCTGATCTTAAGCCAGGAGCAACGGTCGTTGCCCTGCAAAGCGGAGACTCACTAGCGGTTGATGACCGGGCATACATTGCGATTCCTGATGTACAAAAACGAAGGATACTGTTTATAAGCGAGAATAAAAACCCCCCGGCGAAGATAGCACTGAGTTCACTCCCTGATACCGAATGTACGATTGTAAAACCACCTGTTCTCCCATCGTTCGACGATTATGACCTCGTTGTGATCGGATATATCACAAAGGATTCGCTTCTGCCAGGGACGTTCAATGATCTTGCATCGTTTGTTGGTTCAGGCAGAAGCCTTGTGGTCCTTGCATCGGATGATCTGGGTAAAATTGACACTGATAACCTGCTGCCTGTGAGCATATCCGGGATGAAGGGGCCCGCTGTGCTGAAAACGGCGATACCAACCGCATTCACAAAGGATATCGCGTTCGAGGATGTTTCTGTGAACAAGCATCTCATAAGTAAATCGATCGACGAATCCATCGCTGTCGTGGTCGCAGATGATGAGTCTCCGGTGCTCGCATACCGGAAATCGGGAGCTGGCACCGTTGTTTATTCCGGATTCGGCGAAGGAGATCCGGCATGGAATGATTTTCATACGAGGGTCGATTACCCGATCTTCTGGAGGCAGATCGTGGACTGGATGAGCGGTGTCCGTGAGATCGATGAATACAATGTCAGAACAGGAAGAATGTATCCGCTGGGAGCAGAGCAGGAGGTGGTCACGCCAACCGGTACGATCGTAACAGATAATCTGCTCTTTGACGATGTTGGTGGATACCGGATCGGTGATATGGATATTGCCGCGAACCTGTACAACCCAAAAGAGTCCGATCTTTCGGTGCCGGCGATGCCAGAGGAGGTGCGCAATCTCGAACCTGACGTTGTCAAAACAGATGTAGAGAAGGATTTGTGGAGCTATCTGATCATTCTCGTGATCATTCTTGCCGGTTTCGAGCTCTATTATCTCCGGGCAAGAGGTGAGCTGTGAAATGAGCGAGATCGAGAATAAATGGCGTATCATCGATGAATATAACATAAAAGCCACAGAGGAGATCGTAAAAGCAGTCGCGGATATCACGAAAAGCGAGGAGGGTCTGGTATTGTTCCTGATACCAAGAAGGTTGAAGGATGGATACAGGAGGCAGTATCTGGGCAAGGTGAGAGAAGAGACTATAGCGGTGCAGCGCGATATCCTGGGGATAGCCAGGAATATCGTACTCAGGAAGAACGATATCCAGGATTATGACCGGGATGTCAGTGATGCGGCAAGGAGGATTGTGAGGACGATGCTGCTCTTTTTATCCCGGAATGAGTTTGGTCGAGTGTATGACGAAGATATGGAAGGTGTGGCTCTGAAGGGCGTAAGAGAGAATGTGTGGTTTTATATAAGACTTCTCGAAGCGTCCGGAAAGAGTTATGAGGAACTGGTCAGGGATGGATTCGATGCAAAAGAATATTATGATTCCCTGGAAACCATTTCAGAGACGAACTGGATGGTGTTGATGAGATCAAGAGACATATTACGTGAAAATTCCTTCGAGTTCAGGGTACTGGAGGGCACTGTTGTATATATACGATCGATGCATGAGAGAGAGGTAAAGAAATTCTTTGGAGGAGTAGATTGAGATGAGAGTACTGCTATTTACAGGGAAAGGTGGCGTTGGAAAGACGAGCGTGTCAGCAGCAACCGCGCTCCAGTCCTCCAGACTTGGTCACAGAACGATGGTCTTATCAACCGATGCTGCTCACAGCCTCTCTGACTCATTTGACATCGAACTCGGAGATGAGCCACAGAAGATCGATCATAACCTGTGGGGTCATGAGATCAATGTACAGCACGAGATTCAGGAGGGCTGGGGCACGATTCAGGACTATCTGACGCTCTTCATGCGTTCACAGGGGCTCGACGAAGTGATCGCAGAGGAACTCTCTGTCTTTCCGGGAATGGAGGAACTGTTCAGCCTGATCAAGATCAAGCAGCTCCAGGAGAAGGGAGAGTTCGATGTGGTGATCGTCGACTGCGCACCGACAGGCGCAACACTGCGGCTGCTCAGTTTTCCTGATATTACCAGATGGTACATGAAGCATCTCTTCGGAATCGAGAGAAGAGCCGTGAAAGCGATCAGACCGGTCGCGAAACGTGTCCTCTCAATGCCACTCCCATCTGAGGAGGTCTTCGATTCAGCAGAGGTGTTCTACAGAAATATCGATGAGTTCAGCCGCATATTAACGGATAACACCCAGACATCAGTCAGACTGGTCATGAATCCTGAGAAGATGGTGATAAAAGAGACGCATCGAGCCTTCACATATCTCTGTCTCTTTGGGGTGTCGGTCGATAACGTAATCGTAAACAAGCTCCTTCCTGACGAGATTAATGATCCGTATCTTCGCAGATGGAAGGAGATTCAATCGATGCACCTGAAAACAATCGAGGAGTCGTTCTCCCCGATACCGATCACCACAGCAAAACTCTTCGATCGGGAATTAATCGGCATGGAGATGCTGCAACTGCTGGCAGAAGAATTGTATCAGGATGACCCGACAGAGATATTCTATGACAGGATTCCTATAACGATCGCAAGAGAGGAGGGGGCGGATGTTATGAGCATCCATCTGCCATTTATAGGCAAAGGGGATGTGGATCTTCATCATCGAGGCGACGAACTGACCATAACCGTTGGAAGCAGAAAACGAACCATATCACTGCCGACCAGTCTTGCAGGAAAGGAGCCAAAAGAAGCGAGATATGTCAAGGATGTGCTAAAAATCAGGTTTGGAGATTACGATGAGTGAAGAAAAGATAGAACCATGCGAGATCTGCCCGATATACCAGATCATTCTGAGAATACATGAATCAGAGGCTGCCCAGCATCTCCACAACGCCGAGAAGGAGTTGATGCTTGCGATGCGCGCTTTTGTGAGAGAAGAGGCTGGAAAGAAGGGCAGACCAAAGAAGGTAGAGATCAAGTGGGAGTAAGATCATTCTAATATTTTCTCGACAGCCATCATTGCACGCTCAACATCGGAATCACAGAGTTTCGCATCCCCTCTGCGGTGCATCAGTATCCGCGATATCGCCTGAATGTCCTCATCACTAACTGGCAGTCCCAGTTCACAGAGATATGAATCGTATCGATGCGGATCAGTCACATACATCCCCTTTCTCATCATCAGATACTCGATTAAGAATTTGCATGAGACATAGCAGTCAAAATATTCCCTTGTTATCTTCGCTTTCCTGTGTGCACGCACTGATAGATCAAAATAACGCTGGATGATCTCTCCAGATGGTGTGCCTGCCTTTTTTCTGCACCGTTCGATATAAACGCTTCCAATGATTGGTTTTCCTTTGAGTACGTTCAGATAGAATGGATCGCCGATCGAGATGTTCTCTTCGAATGCGATACTTGTTATGAATGAGGGATCGATCCGGGCATCGATATTGAACAGTGCATCGCTTATCAAATCGATATCGTCCATCGTTTCGAGTACAATCATGATATCGATATCTCTGTACTCTTTTTTCTCAATAAAACTCCCAAAAAGGATTGCAGCAGTTACACTGAAATCTTTGAGATTATCTTTGATCGTTTCTTCGATTGTCATCCGACTCGTTTCAGCACATCCGTAACACTCATCGTATTCAGCACATCACCTGGCTCAAGCCATGCCCTGCGAGCAACTTGCACGCCGAAATCCATGAATTTCAGATGATCAACCGAGTGTGCGTCCGTATCTATCGCAAGCATCACACCAGACTCCTTTGCCTTTCTTGCATTGATGTCATTTAAATCCAGACGTGATGGAAATGCATTGATCTCGATTATTGTACCGGTCTCTGCTGCCACCTCGATCACCCTGTCGATGTCAACCTCGTAGCCTATTCGCTCACCAAGCAGCCTTCCTGTCGGATGCGCAAGAATATCGACAAACTCGTTCTCGATCGCTCTTACGATACGGGAGGTCATCGTTCTTCTGTCCTGACTGAAACCGGAGTGCACCGCTGCAACAACGATGTCAAACATCGCAAGGATGCGATCGTCATAGTCCAGCGTTCCGTCTCCGAGAATATCGACCTCGCTTCCTGTAAGAACCCTGAAGCCATCCAGATTTTCATTGATCCTGTCGATCTCCGCTATCTTTTCGATGAGTTTCTCTTCGCTCAAACCCCTTGCAATCGTTCTTGATCTTGAATGGTCAGATATGCAGATGTACTCGTACCCGAGACGCATAGCGAAATCTACCATTTCAGGGATGGTATTCGCACCATCGCTCCATGTTGAATGGACATGGAGATCGCCTCTGATATCATTTAATGTTATGAGGTCTGGCAGTGTTCCAGCGATCGCTGCCTCGATCTCGCCTCTATCCTCACGCAGTTCCGGAACGATGAATGGCAGATCAAGTCTCTGATACACCTCCTCCTCCCTCGCGCATGGCATCAGTGTTCCGGTCTTCTGATCTGTGATTCCATACTCGCTCAGTTTAAAGCCTTTCTTGATCGCTATCTCCCGAAGCCTGATGTTATGCTCCTTCGATCCGGTGAAATGCTGGAGAAGCGATCCGAATGAGGATCGATCAACGATTCTCAGATCGATCTGGATATCCCGAAAGATCACTGATGCTTTCGTGGTTCCGCTCCCGATCACCTCTGTTACCTCCGGAATCGTTGTGAACGCTCTGATCACGGACTCCGGATGATCTGAGGTTGCGATGAGATCGATATCTCTGACAGTCTCCTTACGTCTTCTGAGACTCCCTGTTGGCGTGATATTCTCCGCATCCGGGCATTGTTTCAGGTATTCCATAACAGATTCGGCAATCGGCAGTGCCATACCGAGTGGAATCCGTTTTTCCTTTCCTTTCGATCTTCGAATCGATCTGAGAATCTTCTCCTCCTGCTTCACGCCCATTCTTGGGAGTTTACGTATTCTATGTTCAACCGCTGCTTTTTCAAGTTCGTCTAGCGTTGTTACGCCGAGATGTTTGTAAACGAGTTGTACCGTCTTTGGACCAATACCCGGAATATCAAGCAACTGGAATATATCGACAGGTACCTCGCTCTTCATCTCTTCATATCGTTTGCATGTCCCTGTTTCGAGGATTTCCATGATCTTCTTAGCGATTGCCCTCCCTATGCCAGGTATCGTCTCAAGTTTTCCCTCTCCGGATAATTGTCTGATATCCACATCAAGACTCTCGATATTTCTTGCCGCCTTTTCATAAGCTCTCGTCTTGAATGGATTCTCGTCGAGGAATTGCGATAGCGATGCCATTTTATAGAAGATTCTGGCAACATCTGAGTTGTTCATGATTTTGCCCATCGATCAATAGTATGATGATGGGTTCTTAATGGTTGCCGAATACATGAGTTTGAAATGAAGGTCTGGTTCTGGTTTATCCATGCGGTTTTCTCCTTCAACCATCCTTGTAAACAAGAAGATCCTTCGCGCTCTTTCTGAATAGACAAATCCTCTCCTTTCCACCTCCTCAATCAATCTCTTCTCTCCACCCCACCTGAACACGCATGAAACGGTGTTAGCTAACCAACAATCATTCCACAACTCGTATGAACCGCTCCTCCTCGCCGAGCGGCATGGTCGCATCGATGCCGATCTTCGTGGTCGTACCGTCATCCGAGCACATCGGATCAAGTGAACTCCCACGCACATTTGTGATCATCAGCACATCCCTGTCACCGAGCACTCTGGTCGCTATCGCAAACTCAACATCATCCGGATCATAGATGTCAATATCAGAATCGACGACGACCACGTTCTTGAGACTCGGATGTGCGGCGAACGCTGCAAGCATCGCATTCTTCGCATCACCCTCGGTCTCTTTTCTGATCTGCACCACTGCATCGAGATAACAGCATCCCCCATCTGTCAGCACAACATTTCGCACGTCCGCAACCCGGTTTACCGCACTGAATATCGTTGGTTCATACGGAACTCCCATCAGCAGTTTGTGTTCACTGCCTGATGGTATGATCGCATGATAGACCGGATCTTCTCGATGAAGCATCCCTGTTAAGTAAATCACTGGCTCGCTCCGTACCTTATCGTACGTACCTGTGATATCAACGAACGGACCTTCATCTGAGCGCTCTTTTCCGATATACCCTTCAAGCACGATCTCGCAGTGCGGCACTCTTATGCCATTCTCGCATTCAAACACCTCAAGCGGTTCGCCAGTGAGCGCTGATGCGTACTGAAACTCCATGCCCTGCGGCACACGTGTGCATACAGCAAACAGAACCGCCGGATCGAGCCCGATCGCAATAGCAACAGGGAGTCTCTCTCCTCGCTCCAGTGCCTTCCTGTGCATAAGGTATGTGTGTCTCGGCGCAACCAGCCTTACTGCAAGTTTATCCTTCGCAATAACCATCATCCGGTGGATGGCTGCGTTCATCACCCCATCCAGTTCTGTAATCAGGACGCCTGCCGTAATATAAGGCGCAGGATCCCCTTTGAAGTATGTAAGAACCGGCAGTTTTGAGAGATCAGGTTTTCGCATGATTTCTTTTGTCGGAGAATCATCCACAAGTTTTATTTCCCCTGTTGGTTCGATGGATGCAAGATGTTTCACCATATCCTCCCTGTTGATGCAGAGTGCCGTGCACAACGCATCCCTGGATGAGAGAACGTTCACAGCAACACGGTGGCCGTTGATGTTGTGGAAGAGGTGCGGCTTCTCGTTTCCCGCAATCCTTGCGGCATCATATTTCCGGGATACGGGCTCCTGAATCTCGATCAGGTTGCCGTCGATCTTCAACTGGTTTATAAAACTTCTGAATGACATTGTTTCACCTGATATTCTTTAGAGATGATCGAGAACAGATCATCGGGGTTCTTGAGCACCACAATTCCCTCCATCTCTCTTAGCTCTGCTGTGTTTCTCATATCCACATCCCGCACCCTGATTTCAGCATATCCACCGCTGATGGCACCATGCGGACATAATGCAGCACACTCGCCGCAGCCATTACACCTTAAAAGATCGATCTGGTCATCGATCGCGCTCTTTGGACACTGTTCCTTCGGAATGCAGACATCACACTGATACTCAGCGCATATCTCGCGGTCGATCGCATACGGCATCTTCGACCGGATGGTGCCTTCGATGTCTACCGGCACGATATACACAGGGATTTCTCCTTTTACTGCCTGTGCAACCGCATTCGTTGGCAGCGAGTCTGCTATGCCGTGCACGATCTTTGCCACGGTATTGGAAGTCGCTGGCGTGACAGATAGAGCGTCATATTTGTTCAAAAGAAATCTGCCAACCTTTGGAGAACTTCTGCCCTGCTCGCTCTCCAGAAAGATCTCTTCGAGATAATCTCCGTTTGCGATAGTTTTTAATCCATCAGATAACCCGTACATCCGCAGAACCTCTTCTGCCGATTGTGATGCAAAGATGGTGATTCTGATATCTGGATTGCTCTCTTTCAATTTTTTAAATACATCGTAACTCTCTCTCAGATAATGCCCGGCGCCAGTGATCGCCCATGCAAGATTCAGATGCATGGTGGTTGGTTATGCTGTGTGATAGTTAATGGTTGTTTCATCGCTTCACGCATTCCTCAATTGCATCGATCATGTCCTTGAATGTAAACCGCTCTGGCATGACATCCACTTCCACACCATACTTCCGCAGCACCTCTGCCGTGGGAGGTCCGATCGCAGCAACGATTCTTCTGTTCAGCACATCCACGATTCTGGATTCAGCGTCCATGATGCGTGCAACCTCCATGAAATTGCGGACAGTCATCGCACTGGTGAATGCAAACGCATCGATTCCGCCTGCGAGGGCATCGTTGATCAGCTGCTGCTGTCTGCCATCGAGAGGCAGCACCAGTTCATACACCGCGGTCTCGTGCACCTCCACTCCAGCATGTTCTTCCAGCGATCTGATCAGCGCAGGATCGCCATGCAGACTCCGCACCACCTCGATCACCTTACCATCGATCTCGCACAGCATCTCCGCGATCCCCTTTGAACTGTAAGACTCCGGCATCAAGGAAACACGGATACCATGCTTCTCAAGGGCTTTCTTCGTCTTCGATCCGATGGCGATGACGCATGTCCGGTTCAATGCCCGGATGAATCGGTCAGGAAGATCGAGCTTCTGCAGCGTGAATGCGATGCCGTTTGCGCTCGTGAATATCACGATGTCTGATTTGTATGTGAGCACACGCTGCACAATTCCATCGAAATTGCTGTCGCGATGATCGTTGAGTTCAATCATGGGCGCTGCGACCACATCAAAGCCATGAGAACGCGCAAGCGCGATCGAGTGATCGAGATGCATATCAGGGCGCATGATTGCGAGGACCGGTTTCTTCATGGTTTAAGGGTTGGTCGGGTTGGTAAAAATGTGTTGTGCTTTTTGAATCATCAGTAAGCACAACTACTATCAGGGCCCCCGCCAGCATAATCGGATTCAGCGCTCACATACCCTCCATACGATAACACCTGTTCGCTCCTGCTGCCATATCGATAGATGGTTATGCCCTTGCACTTCAATTCGTACGCCAGCAGAAACGCTTTCTTCACATCCGCGGGGGTCGCATTCGTTCTCAGATTGATCGTCTTTGAGATCGCATTGTCCACATGCTCCTGAAACGCTGCCTGCATCCTGACATGCCAGTCCGGATCGATATCCAGAGCGGTAACAAACAGATCCTTCACATCGTTTGGGATGTCAAGATCCTGCACAGAACCTGTCTTCGCGATCGTAATCATCAGATCTCTGCTATAAAATCCCCTCTCTCTCGCAACCCTCTCGAATACAGGGTTGACCTCCACCAGTCTCGCATGATCAAGAACATTTCTGACAAAGGAGACCGCAAAGAGCGGCTCGATCCCTGATGTTGTTCCTGCAATGATCGAGATGCTTCCTGTTGGGGCGATGGTTGTCAGGGTTGCGTTTCTCATATTCGTGCCCTTCCATATACTCTCATCGATATTTGGGAACGGTCCCCGCGCACAGCCGAGCATAACAGATGTCTCCCTTGCAACGCTCGTTATAAATCTCATCAACTTCCTGCCAAGATTCAGTGCATCATCCGAATTGTATGGTATCTCAAGTTCGAGCAGCATCTCTGCAAATCCCATGACACCAAGACCGATCTTCCGGTTCGCTCTGGTCATCTCTCCAATTTGTGGCAGAGGATATCTGTTTGCGTCGATCACATCGTCAAGGAAACGAACCCCGATTGCGGTCAGGTCTCTCAATTTTTCCCAGTCGATATCGTTCTTCCGGATGATCGTTGCTAAATTGATCGATCCGAGATTGCATGATTCCCAGTCCAGTAGAGGGACCTCTCCGCACGGGTTTGTGGATTCTATCCGGTATTTTGGAGTTGGGTTGTGTGCGTTGATCTCGTCAAGAAAAATCATGCCAGGGTCGCCTGTTCTCCATGCCATCGTCGCTATCAGGTCAAAGACGTCATCCGCACCAAGACTTCGTACACACTCTCCGTCTCTCGGATTGATCAGCGCATAGTCCCTGTGCTTCTTCACCGCTTCCATGAAATCATCATTTATTCCAACAGAGATGTTAAAATTCCTTAAAACTCCTTCGTTCTCCTTTGAAGTTATAAAATCTGTGATATCAGGATGGTTTACGTTCAGGATGCCCATATTTGCCCCGCGTCTCCGTCCCCCCTGCTTGATGACATCGGTTGTCACATCAAAGATGCGCATAAACGAGACAGGACCTGATGCGCGTCCCATCGTTGATCGCACGATATCTCCTTTCGGTCGCAGTCTCGAAAACGAGAATCCGCAGCCTCCGCCGCTCTGCTGAACGATCGCCATCGCCTTCAGTGCACCGAAGATATCTCCGATCGAATCATGAACCGGTATCACGAAACACGCACTGAGCTGACCGAGTTTCGTTCCAGCATTCATAAGTGTCGGAGAATTCGGCAGAAATTCGAGATTTTTCATCGATCGGTAGATTCTCCTCTCAAATTCCTCTGATCTGCCAGAGATCGCCTTTGCAACCCTCTCAAACATCTGATCCGGCGTCTCGATGATATCTCCTGCCTCATCCTTCATCAGGTATCTCTTATTCAGAACCTCGATCGCATTAACTGTCAACTTCAGTTCATCATAGACGCCAAAGAACTTCTTTGCATCCCTGATTTCGCTTCTTCTCTCCCTGTACAGGATGTATGCCTTTGCCACCTCATACAATCCATCTCTGACAAGAACCTCCTCCACGATATTCTGCACATCCTCAACGGTCGGAATGCCAGAAATTCTTTCCTCGATCAGCGCGACAACTTCATCTGCGAGTTTTAGAGAGAGTTTTCCATCGTTTGAGTTCGTAGCGAGGATTGCTTTGTGTATAGCGGTAGTTATCTTCTCTTTTTTGAAATTGGTAATTCTTCCATCCCTTTTCAGGATATTATTCATGCGATTCCCTTTGTTGTGGTGTTATATTATCTTTTCAGTCGACAGCAATTCTCACAGCGTGCGCGATTGGCGCAGGCAGGGCAGAGGTGTACGTGAATTTCGTCCCAAAGCCACTTCGACCAATACCTTAAAGTACAACCCGTACACTGTATTATAATTCATTTGTAGCAGACCGATCAAGTCGTTACGACTACGATGGTGGATTCATGAACGAACAGACAATAAACGCTGTTAAAACGATAGTGGACGAATCTCCGTCCAGAAATTTCACGGAGAGCGTGGATCTGGCAATCAATCTGAAAAATCTTGATTTGAGCCAGCCGCGGTTCCGTGTGGACGAGGAGGTCATACTCCCGCATGGACTTGGTAGACCGATTGCGGTTGCTGTCTTCGCGCGTGGAGAGACTGCACTGCAGGCAAAGGAGGCTGGCGCTGATATAATCATCGATCCCGATGAGATCGAGGAGTATGGAGAGGATAAGAACAGGGCAAGAGAACTTGCTAACAGATACGATTTCTTCATTGCAGAGGTTGCATACATGCCATCCATAGGCAGGCATCTCGGTCCGATTCTCGGTCCCAGGGGTAAGATGCCAGAACCACTGACGCCGGATAAGGATATCGCTCACATCATCAACAAGACTCGAAGTAGCATAAAACTCAGATCAAAGGATCGGATGACCTTTCATGCACCGGTTGGGCGGCGGGATATGCCGGTTGATGATCTCGCTGAGAACATCGAAGCGGTGGTGACCAGGCTTGAACAGGTGCTGGACAAGGGCGCGCATAACATCAAATCCATCTATGTAACAACAACGATGGGCAAATCTGCGAAGGTGAGGTGATGGCTATGGACGCAATGACAGAACACCGCACAACGCACATTCCGCAGTGGAAGGTTAAGGAGATCGAGAATATCAAGCAGTTGATCAGCAGGTATCCTGTCGTGGGAATTGCAGGAATACGCGACATACCGGCAAAGCAACTGCAGCAGATGCGCCGCGATCTTATGGGAATTGCAAAACTCCGCATTCATAGAAACACGCTCATACTTCGCGCTCTCGGAGAATGTGCTGAAGACATCCGCTCGCTGGAATCGTATATTGGCGATCAGACCGCACTGATTTTTACTGATTTGAACTCTTTCAAACTTTTTAAGTTGCTCAAATCCAGTAAAACGAATGCTCCGATCAAGGCGGGCGCTTCAGCACCGTATGACATCGTCGTTGAGGCGGGTCCTACCTCATTTAATCCGGGACCGATCGTGAGTGATCTGCAGAATGCTGGCATACCAGCCAGAATCGAGAAGGGGAAGGTCGTGATCCGTGAGACAAAGGTGGTCGCCCACGCAGGCGAAACCGTATCGCGGGCACTCTCTGAGATGCTTACACGTCTCGAGATCTATCCGATGACCGTTGGACTTGACCTCCGTGCCGTCTATGACAATGGCACAGTTCTGGAGGCAGATATCCTGGACATCGATGAAGAGAAGTATGCATCTGATATTGCGTCGTCGGTTGCATCTGCATTCAATCTCGCGATTGCTATTGTATATCCAAGTCGTGCAACGATCCGGACACTGCTCGCAAATGCCGCCAGCAATGCAAGAAATCTCGGTATAAATTCTGCTATACCTGAACCGGATATCGTGGATATGCTTCTATCAAGAGCACAGTCGAATGCGATGGCGCTTATAGGCAGCATCGATGACCCGGCTGCACTGGGAGAATCGTTAAAACGAGTGCTCCCACAAGAGAAAGAGATGGAGGTAGAAGCAGAAGAGGTCTCTGCTACAGAAGAAGAACCTGAAGAGGTAGGTGAAGAAGAGAAGGAAGAGGAAGCAGCAGAAGGACTCGGTCTTCTCTTTGGATGATGATAAACAAATAAATAAGAGGTGAAATAGATATGGAATATATATATGCAGCATTGATGTTGCACAGCGCTGGAAAGGAGATAACAGAGGAAGGAATCACCAGTGTACTCGGTGCAGCAGGCATCGAGGTGGATGATTCGAGGACAAAGGCACTCGTTGCAGCGCTCGATGGCGTTGATATCGAGAACGCGATCAGGCAGGCTGCGGTGGCACCGGTTGCAGCACCTGCGGCTACTGCGGCGCCAGAAGCTCCAGAGGCAGCACCGGCACCCGAGGTCGAAGAAGCGAAGGAAGAGGAGAAGAAGGAAGAGGAAGAAGCAGGCATCGCAGGACTTGGCGCGTTGTTCGGATGATCATGTACGAGCTATTACAGCGATTGTCGGACGCTCATGGAATCTCTGGTTACGAGGGCGATGTTCGTGCGATTGTTGAGCAGGAACTAGAGTCCTACGGGGGCATCCGGGTAGACGCGCCTGGCAATCTCATCTTCACAAAGAAGGGTACCACCCCGGCGATCATGCTTGCCGCTCATCTCGATGAGATCGGGCTGGCTGTCAGGTACATCGATGATGACGGCTTTCTCAGATTCGTGAAGGTCGGTGGATGGTTTGATCAGACATTGCTCAATCAGAGGGTTATTGTTCACTCAAAAGAACCGTGTTTTGGGGTGATCGGATCAAAACCGCCGCATGTCATGAAAGAAGAGGATAGGAAGAAGCCGGTGGATGCCAGGGATATGTTCGTTGATGTGGGCGCATCATCGGCAGAGGAGGCTGGAGATATGGGCATCGAGATCGGAACCTCAATCTCCACCGACCGTAACCTTGAGAGACTCGCAAACAACCGTGTTACAGGAAAGGCGCTCGACGACCGTGTCGGCGTAGCGATATTAATCGAGGCGATGAAGCGGATCAGCGATATCGAGCCTACCGTACATGCGGTCTTCACGGTTCAGGAGGAGGTCGGACTGAAAGGAGCGAGAACGTCTGCATTCGGGCTGAATCCGGATGTCGCAATAGCAATCGACACCGGTATAGCAGGAGATCATCCAGGCATCACCAAATCAGAATCTGCTACCGCGGTTGGCAAGGGTGCTGTCATAACAGTGATGGATGCAGGAGGAAGAGGTGTGATCACGCACCCCCGTGTACTGGAATGGCTGCGAGAGACCGCAAAAGCGAACAAGATCGCATATCAGCTGGATGTGTCCGATGGCGGCACCACCGATGCAAGCGCAATCAGTCTGACCCGCGAAGGAATCCCGTCCGGTGTCATCAGCGTGGCAACGCGATACATCCATTCGCCGGTCGAGGTGTTATCGCTTGACGATATGGAATCCTGCATCGATCTAATCGTACATGCGGTTGGTTCCGCATCGGAGTGGTTTTGAACGGCGTGGCGTCGATGATGAAACATCTTAACTGAAGGATGATGAACCCTATGAGACCTGAGGCGCTTTTTTAGATCTGTGAGCGGTACCGTTCTAAAATCTACCTGAACCGAAACAATACACGCCCCACCTCATAAATACGTCAAAAATTCGTCTCCGCTCACCTTTGCCAATTTTAGAACGCCTTTTGGCGTCCCAATTTTGGCTCTCTATGCACAGGAACAACAGTCCTCACTCTTCCATCGGGACCATCGGGAGCCACTTTGGGTCTGTTATTGTTAAGCCTGACAAGCAGCGTGCTTGCGCACCAGAGGGCAAGGGTGTAAGCCTGTAAACTGGCAGCGCCAGAGACGGGGTTCAGATACCAGACAGAAACAAGCCATCGGTTGCATGATGATCAACTCCCGCGCCGCCTGCTCATGCGATAGATCGCCGATGCGAAGAGAACCACCACCAGTAT
>PIXW01000127.1 GCA_003601535.1 ANME-2 cluster archaeon | reverse complement strand
CGCAGTTCCAGTTCCATCGGCGAATTGCAGAGATGCGCACACGCCGGAGGCTTCTCGTGATAGAATCGTGCCGTATGGCAGCTCCGTGCATAAGCGACCACCGCATATTCGAGATGTGCATACACCGGAAAGTCGAGTCTCTTTGCTGCTGCTACGGTTCTCGGGAGCAGATCGATCTCGATTCCCTCGATGCCCATATCCTTCAAGAGTGCGAATGTTCTCGAATAGTTGAGATTGGTCTGTAGATACGCATCCCTCACATAATCGCTCTCGTCTCGCAGGATGTGATCCACCCACGGACAGGCTTCTGATGTGTGCACGATACCCCTGCCGGCGACAGGATGCGCGATCTCACATGAGTACAGGATTCCGAGATCGTTTACAACGATGCGAAGATCTTTTATGCCGAGATCGTTCGCCTCATGTACGTATGCGCATACCCGGTCAAAGTGTTTCTGTGGCGTAATCGGAGTTACAAGCGTGACGCAAACCGTGTCTGGTATTCCTGCAATAACCTCTATGGGTGGCAGCTTGTGCACGCATCCCTCGCTACCGACCCCGATTCCGGCATCCATATCCGCATCTTCGATCAACCGCATGATCTCTTCGATTCTCGAATAATTGGATGTTCTGAGTTCGATCATACATACGAATCGGTGACATAAGTTTTAAGATACTTGCATCTTCTCTGCTCACACAACAACTGCCAGAAAGGCTCTTCTGCCAGTGCGTAATCCCTGATCGCGCCGCTATCATAGCCAGCGAGTGCGAGATCGATGCATCCCCGGTATATCTGCACAATCGATCTGATCATCTCTGGATTCATACCTCTACCAACGATCTTCAGCGCGCTCACCCCGATCTCGATCAGGTCCGGGATGCTGCAGATCGAGCAGTCAGTGCCTGCGTCAAGGATCGGGTGCACACGTCCACCGACCGAATAGTTTGCACGGCACGGAAGTCCGAGATTGATGCTCTCGCCCGCGCTGTGGATGAGATGGCATGTGCCATTGATGTTTGAGCATCCGAACTGCCCGAAGATCTCAAGATCGATGCCGCTCGTTGACAGCATCCTGATCTCATCGAGATCCATCTTGAATGGCAGAACAACCTTGCTCGCACCGAAACTCTTCAAGAGTTCGATCTGACCGATGTTAAACGTATTCAAAAGAACGCTTGCGTGAACTGGCAGTGTTATGCCGAGTTCTCTTACCAGATGCATCGCTCCGAGTTCCCCTACAATCAGCGCATCCACGCCCGCACCCACGCCAGCCATGACGTGTGATATGAAGATCTCTTCGAGTTCATCGCTTAGAAAAGGCGTATTGACTGCATAATCGACCTGAATACCATTCTTATGAGAAAACTCGACGATCTTCTCAAGTTCTGATAATGTTGGGACATTGCAACCGCGCCCGCGCCCTGAAAGATTCAGATTCGCAAAGTTCTGGTTTTCGAGTCCTAAATATATCTCATCCGCGCCAGCATCAATCACGCTGACCGCTGTCTGATACGAGGATGCCGGCGCCATGAGGTTCATTCGTTTGGGATGCATGATCAGTAATACTTTACCTTCAATTGACTCTCCGTTTTTCAGATAATCATGATTTTTTGCTGCTTTCTTTCATACCAAATTTAGCTGACCTATCCTCTGTTCTGGCGCATGCACAGCAAACCGGGCACTTTGTGAATTTTTTCATCATGATTCACTGATTATTTATCGATGTTTATGTGTTGTGATCAATGATAAATGATGAAGAACCACTCAAAAAGATGTTGATGCAACCAGGTATGGAATTAACATTTGGATTGTATTGATAGCATCGGTTTTCGGTTCGCCGATAAAAAAGCGCAGTTTATGCTGATGCTGAGTATAGCAAGAACGCACACCATTGGACTTCATCCTGCTTAAGTGTGACGCCACAAACCATGTCTGCAGCAATGTTGATAGACATAATAACGGATGATACATCATGGAAAGCCTTATATACCGGAGTGCATCACATAATTTAATAAGAAACTCATTTTTTCATTTATGAGGTGCTTCTGATGGAAGATAACACGCTAAAAGGCACAACCACAATTGGATTGGTTTGCAAGGATGGAGTCGTTCTTGCAAGCGAGCGAAGGGCAACGATGGGATATCTCATCGCAAGCAAGGAGGCGCAGAAGATATACCAGATCGATGATACCGTTGGCATGACCACAGCAGGTGCTGTTGGCGATGCTCAGCGGCTTGTACGTATCATCTCAGTGGAGTCGAGTTTGTACAAGATGCGGACACAGGAACCAATGACCATCAAGGCGATGGCAAACCTGCTATCCAGCGTGCTTGGAGCGCAGCGGATGATACCATTTTATGTCCAGCTCCTGATCGGAGGCGTGGACAAGAACGGTCCGTGTATATACTCACTGGATGCTCTCGGAGGAAAACTTGAGGAGCGGAAAGCAGTTGCCACCGGATCAGGCTCGCCGATCGCTTATGGCATACTCGAGGATCGATACCGGGAAGAGATCACAACCGCTGATGGTGCCGATCTCGCAGTGCGTGCCCTTCACAACGTTATGAAGCGGGACTCGGCATCAGGAGATGGGATCGATGTGGTGATCATCACAGAGGGTCAATACCTCCAGATGAGCGAGGATGATATCAAAAAGAAGATAGAAGAACTGGGGAATTAATGGGTGTAGAAGACATACTATCAGAGCTGAAACAGCAGATCCGAAAGAAACTTCCGGTTGGGGTAACAATCTCGGACGTGGAGTTTGAGGGTCCTGAACTGGTAATATATACGAAAGAGCCCAGGAAAATGGCAGATACCGGCGAGATCGTGCGATCGATTGCAAAGGATGTACGCAAGCGAGTTGTGATCCGTCCGGACAAGAGCGTGCTGTATTCACAGGATGATGCGATTGATGCGATTGAAAGAATAGTACCGGAAGATGCAGGTATCGCGAACTATTACTTTGATGCCGATCTCGGTGAGGTAGTGATCGAGGCTGAGAAGCCAGGGCTCGTGATCGGGCAGCACGGGGCGATGCTGCGTGAGATCACGAAACATATTGGCTGGACACCGAAGGTGGTGCGCACCCCGCCGATCGAATCATCGACCATAAAGAATGTCAGGCGATTGATGCGCGAGAGTCTTGATGAGCGCAAACAGATTATGCGCGAGCTCGGAAAGAAGGTACATCGCAGCGTCACATCTCCTGACCGATGGATACGCATAACCGCGCTCGGCGGCTGTAGAGAGGTTGGGCGAAGTTGCTTCTTGTTATCAACCCCGGAGACCAGGATACTACTTGATTGTGGCATCAATGTGGGTGCTGATGAGAATGGCGGCACGCCATATCTGTATATTCCTGAGGTTTCTCCAATCAGTCATCTCGATGGGGTGGTGATAACACATGCGCATCTCGATCACTGCGGGCTTGTGCCATTATTATTTAAATATGGATATCAAGGTCCCGTATATGTAACTCCGCCTACCCGCGATCTCATGGCGCTCCTGCAGATCGATTACATCGATGTTGCAAACAAAGAGGGTAGACGGATTCCTTATGGGTCCGATATGGTCAGAGAAGAGCTCAAACACACTATCGTTCTCGATTATGGAAGCGTCACCGATATCGCACCTGATATGAAACTGACATTCCACAATGCAGGACACATTCTTGGGTCAGCGATTACTCACTTCCATATCGGCGATGGCTTGCACAATGTGGTCTTTACCGGTGATTTCAAGTATGAGAAGACCCGACTGTTCGATAGCGCTGTCAACAACTTCCCGAGAGCCGAAACCGTGGTTATGGAGGCAACTTATGGCGGTCCTGACGATTTTCAACCTCCCCGGAAGGTCGCAGAGAAGAACATCTCCCAGATCGTGAAGAGAACGATTGAACGTGGGGGCAAGGCATTGATTCCTGCATTCGCTGTTGGACGCAGTCAGGATGTGATGCTGGTTCTTGAAGAGGCGATACGGAGGAAGATCATCGATAAGGTTCCTATATATCTGGATGGCATGATCTGGGAAGCCACCGCAATCCATACCACTCATCCTGAGTATCTGAACAGCGATTTACGGAGTTTGATCTTCCATAAAGGAATGAATCCGTTCCTTTCGGATTGTTTTGTCAGAGTTGATTCGCAGAAGATGCGAGAGGATCTCTTGAGCGATCTTGATCCGGCGATTATAATCTCAACCTCCGGAATGATGAATGGCGGCCCGATTATGGAGTATCTCAAAGCCTTCGCACCCGATGAGAAGAGCACCCTGATATTCGTTGGTTATCAGGCAGAGGGGACGCTTGGGCAGCGTATTCAGAAAGGAAGGAGAGAGATTCCGATAACAAGAAGGGGCACGTCCGAGATGATCAGGATCAACCTTGAGGTGTGCACCGTGGAT
>PIXW01000126.1 GCA_003601535.1 ANME-2 cluster archaeon | reverse complement strand
CAATAAACCATAACCAGCAATATGCAAATCGGAGTATACCTCTGTCACTGCGGGCTCAACATCGCCGGCATCCTTGATATCGATGCGATCATGGCGCAGACAGAGAAACTCGACAGTGTTTGCATGGTGAGAGAAATCGATTTTGCGTGCTCTGATGCCGGTCAGGAAGAGATCAAAAACGATATCGAGAAGGGTATTGATCGTGTCGTTGTAGCAGCGTGCTCACCTCGCATGCACCAGACGACCTTCGAGCGGTTGCTTGAGGGTTCTGGACTGAATCCGTATCTCCTGACGATGGTTAACATACGCGAACAGTGCTCATGGGTACATGCCGATAACCGGGCGCTTGCAACCCAGAAGGCGATCGATCTGGTGCGTATGGGCGTGGCGCAGGCAAGAGAACTGGTTGCGATCCAGAAACGGGAAGTTCCGATCAATCAGGAGGTACTGGTGATTGGCGCGGGGATTGCAGGCATAACCGCTGCGCTGGATATGGCGAACAGCGGCATCATGGTACATATAGTCGAAAAAGAGCCAACCATAGGCGGAAGAGCGATCCTGTACGGAAACCTGTTCCCGACAAACGACTGTTCGATATGTATCATCGCTCCGAAGATGACCGATGTTCTCAATCATCAGAATATCGATCTGCATACATACTCTGAAATTGCGAAAGTAGAGGGCAGCGTTGGTAATTTCAAAATACACGGAATAAAAAAGCCAAGATTCATCAAAGAAGATGTGTGCAAGGGCTGTATCGATGATTGTGCTTATGTATGCCCGATCACCGTTCCAAACGAGTTTGATTATGATATCGGCGTTCGCAAAGCAATCTACGTACCGGTACCGCAGTCTGTTCCCATGATTGCGTGCATCGATTCACACTGCGTTGGCTGCGGATTGTGTGAAAAAGTATGCCCATTGGATGCCATCGATTACTTCCAGAAGGAGGAGGAGTTTTGTTTTGATGTGGGCGCAATAGTCGTTGCAACCGGCTGGAAGCCGTTTGATGCATCCCGCAAGGAGGAATATGGATACGGGCAGCATCAGGATGTGATCACATCGCTCCAGCTCGAACGTATGCTGAATGCGAGTGGACCCACGCATGGACGCGTGATCCAGCCATCAACAGGAGAGATTGCTCACAGAATCGCATTTATCCAGTGCGTGGGTTCAAGAGATGCGTCAGTTGGCAATGATTACTGTTCTGTTGTCTGCTGCATGGCTGCAATCAAGAATTCTCAGTTGATCAAAGAAAAAAATCCAGAAACGAATATATCAGTTCATTATATCGACATAAGAGCATGTGGTCCTGGTTATGAGGAATATTACCAGCGTGCACAGGAACTCGGAGTCGATTTCATACGGGGCAGGGTTGCAGAGGTGCTGACGCATGGTGAAAAGCCGGTCATCCGGTACGAGGATACACTGGCAGATGGCGGAATCGTTGAAGAGGAATGCGACCTTGTCGTTCTTTCGGTAGGGCTCGAGGCAAATAGCGACATCGGTATCAAGATGCGCACCAGAGCGGATGGTTTCATGCAGGTGGCGCATCCGAAATTAAGACCGGTAGAAGCGCACACCGATGGCATCTTCATCGCAGGATGTGCATCAGGACCAAAGGATATTCAGACATCGGTTGCGCAGGGGACTGCTGCTGCTTCCAGGATCCGGAGTCTGCTTTCCCGTGATAGTCTGGAGATCGATCCGATGAGCGTACACGTAGATCAGGATAAGTGCACTGGATGTGCGCTCTGCATGCGTGTCTGTGAGTTTGGAAGCATCAGGATGGTACAGGGCAAGGCAGCAGTCGATGAACTGACCTGCAAAGGCTGCGGCTCATGCAGTGCCGCATGTCCCGAGGGTGCGATCGAGCCGCACCTCTACACCAATTCCCAGATCATCTCGCAGACGCACGCACTCGAAAAGAGCGAATATCCGCTGATCGTTGCGTTTCTTTGCAACTGGTGCGCTTATGCATGCGCCGATCTCGCGGGTGTGCTGCGCATCTCGTATCCAACCAACATCCGCGTGATCCGCGTGATGTGCGCCGGTAGGGTGAATCCGGGTTTTGTGCTCGAAGCATTCAGGTACGGTGCTGATGGCGTGCTGGTTGCCGGATGCAGGATCGGAGAGTGCCATTATCTGCATGGAAATGAACATGCAGCGCACCGGATGACTATGCTTGCTGATGTGCTGACTGAGGTCGGAATCGATGCACGCAGACTGAAGACTGTCTGGATCGATGCATCCGAAAGCGAGCGATTTGGAGCGATCGTTTCTGATTTTGTGGATGAACTGGAGAGAATTGGTCCGATCGGCTCTGAACTGTAAGAATTATGGCTTTCACCTAAATGCGCAGTGACTTATTCCGGATACCATTCGCGGTGCTGTTTATGCAAGGTGGACCGATTCCGAACAGGCTTTGGAACAATATTACCCAACCGACCCGCCCAACCACATTCTGCAATCTCACCCCGCGATACTGCAGAATGTTTTGAAACATCCTCTGCTCTTGCATTGCCTTCGCTCTTTGGCACTGCAAAAGCAGTGGTTAAGTCGTTCATTGGATGAGCGTATGTACCGCTATGTTTGTATACTTGTCCGAAGAAGCCGATAGACGGATAAAAGAGAGAACGCCGCCCGGAAAACTGGGACCCGGCAGAATGTGAAGCCTTGCTGTCCCGCTATCTACTGAAATTCTGAATAACAGCAGGGTACTCGTGGTTTAGACCACAACAGTATATTCGAAGGGGCGGGCGACCGGTTTTTTAGACGGGATATGTGTCCCAAAGTCTGGCCGGCCTGGTATCAAGCGATTACCGGAGCAACAGTGGCGGCTGGGTGGGTAAGTAGTTTTTCATCGACAGTATAAGCACTGCGATAGCCAGGTCATGTGTGTTTTTTATGAGAAAGCCGTGCCCTCACTCCCGCTCCACAACCTCACAATCGCGGGGCATGATCACCCGTATCCCGACATCAGCGTCCCCGGGGCTCATGCGCAACCACCAAAATCGTCTGCCTGCGGAGTTCCGCACATTCGGAAGATTTAAACTTGCGCGGGCATACTATACTCCAGTAGAATAGATGATGATGGTGAGTCCCATGGAAACAATGGTAGCAACGATCAATTTACCGAGTTCGTTCATGACAGCAGCAAGAGTCAAAGAGAGCGATCTTGACACGTTCATCAGACATTCACTGGCGGTGGAATTGTACAGAGAGGGTACATTGTCGCTCGGGAAGGCAGCGGAAGTTGCTGGTGTGCGGAATAAGTGGGAGATGCTGCTGTTACTGAATGAAAAAGGCATCCCAATAGATTATACCGCGAAGGATGCAGAAAAAGATCTTGAGACGCTAAAAGAAGTATTGGGCAGATGATGATTGTTGTTTGCAATTCCACACCGCTTATCGCACTTTCACGAATCGGAAATCTGGAACTGTTGAGAGAATACTTCTCAGAAGTTTACATCCCACAAGAGGTTTACGATGAAGTGGTAACGCGTGGCGGGGGGTTATCTGGTGCAAATGAGGTTAGATCCACGGATTGGATAAAACCTCCCCGTCAGCAAGCCAGATCACCCGGGTCCCGATATCCGCGTCCTCAAGCTTATGCGTCATCATCAGGATCGTCTGCCACATATCCTGATTCAGCGCCCGAAACAGCTCAAGAATCTGCATCGACGAGACCCTATCCAGATTCGCGGTCGGCTCATCAGCAAACAGGATATTCGGCTTGTTGATGAGCGCCCGCGCAATTGCAACCCGCTGCTGCTCGCCCCTGCCGCAGCACTCCGGAACTACAGAGGTTGGGCAGGGAGATATCGCAGGATATTGAGATATCCATGAGATGTGCATGACTGCACCTGTCCCATTTTTCGGAACGAGTTGTACCACATTCCGGAACACTCGTTCCACGTTGCATACTTGCGCTGTTCCATCCAAGCATGACATTGAGCGCCAAATTGCTGGGGGCGCGTTTGACACAAATTCCCGGCAACAGAACACAGAACAAGAGGTGAAAGACATGAACAGAAATAGCTTGCTTGCCGTCGCACTGATTGCGATGGTGTGCACAGGACTCGGAGTTGCGAGCGTATCAGACTCGCAACTCCCACTGGACGTCCCATCGAATATGGATGGGATATATGGAATGATGCTGTCGGTCGTAGACGAAGACGGCGTCACGACGGTAGCCATGACGGATGGCGAGGATGAACACAGTTTCGTATTCGATCCGAACGAACCGTTGCCTGATGCATTCGATCCAATAACCGATGAAGACGGTAACGTGATTGGAGCATCCTACAACGTAACTGACGAAGACGGTAACGTAATAGCAGGAGTACGCTACGGCTTCTGCGGCGATGCGCCTGAAGACTTCGGTCCGGAGACCCGCATGAGAACATCCGTGTGCAGGAATGGCGAAGACGGCAACGTGGTTGCGATACCGGAAGAGGACAACGGGGGATTTTAATCCCCCATTCTTTATTCTGGAGGAATGAAGATGAATATAGTAAAAATCGGTATATCCGCGGTGATATTACTGATCGGAATGAGTATATCCGGCGCAGTCGTGTTAGACGGTGATGTGGCTGGAGGTGTAATAACGATACAAAACGGCACAGAGACGATTGAAATGCACTTAAATGAGTGCTCCAATAAGTCTCCCCGGCATTGGGGTTATACCTACACGGTGGATGCCAACGGCACCGAGACGGTCAGAGAGTTCAACAGATTAGCGATGGCGGATATGATGGCAGAGATGGATATCAATAAATCTCACAGCAAGGTGTACTCCCGCATGATAGATGCCAACGGTACAGAGACTGTCAGAGAATTCAACAGATCAGAGATGATGTTCGGGATGGATGTGAACGACACTGAAGCAAAAGTCCACACACACCGTATAGATCACTCAAACGCCACCAACATGATCGAAGCATCTCACAACACAAGCGATGATGGGCAGAACACCAGTAAGAAGTTTAGATTCGTTGACCGTCTATGGACTACGTTTAGAGGACTCTGGTGAATGACATCCGAAAGACAGAATAGAGAACAGATAAGGAGGTAAAAGATATGGACAGAAACAGTTTGCTCGCAATCGCAGTACTTGCGATGGTGGGCACAGGGCTCGGGATCGTTAGCGCACAATGGATGGCGCCGCAGTCGCCTGTGGAAGACACGGTGCTGTATTCGGCAGATGCTTATGGCAACGGCACAGGCATAAATGCCACTGGTGTTACGATGGTTGTGATACGTGAAGGCAAGATAACTGCCAGTGCCAGAACAGGGATGATCGAACTTGCGCCGCCGAGAGAACTGACACCAGAAGAACGGCAGGAAGCAATCGATATCGCACTCGCCGACTATGAGGTACAGGAGTTCATAGATGGCAGGGAGTATGAGATCGAGTGTGTGAAAGGAATGCCCTCCCCGAATCTGAACAGGGAAGGGGAGGATATGCAGGTGGCGGTGATGATAGGCATCCTGAATGTATCAGAAGGACAAAACGGTGCGACGGTTATGGTGAATCTGGATGAGAAGGAGGTGGTAGAGGTAGTCCAGAGGAGCACATTCAGAGCAACTGCAGATATGCTGAAATCTCTGCCACCCACCATCAAGCCATTAACGCCAGTTGAAGAAGAGCAGGCGATCGATATCGCGCTCTCTGATCCAGACGTGCGGGAACTGCTGGATGGAAGAGAATATAACGTCAGCTGGGTAGCCGCCATGCTATCGCCTGTAGCAGATGTGACAATCGAAATCGAGGGCGGCGTGAATGCCAATGTCACGAGTAGCGAAGAAGAGCGCGTAATCCGTTTGAACAGGAGTTCGGACAGATACGCATCGGTACATATCGATATCCTGAACGAGTCCGCGAACATGACCGCATACATGACGGTTGCTGTGAATCTGAATGAGAGCATTGTGGAGCGTCTCAGTTTCGAGATGAGTCGTGGTAGCGGGCTGATGACGCCCCATTCGATGCCGGTATCGCTGACGATGGCAGGCGGCTCATACATCGCAGGGACTTATGAGATCAACGAGAGCGACAATGCAAGCAGGATGGGCTACGGCATCAGCATATTCGATGCAGAACCATAGGGGATTTTAATTCCCCTTTTTATTTTTTGGAGATAATATGAAAATCGAAGGAAAAACTCTTCTGGTTGCGGCATTGCTCGTTTTATCCGCATTCATGCTCGTCAATAAACTGCTGCTCCCAACAACGGTTCAGATCATGGTTCAGGATGGATCAACGACGCTCAAGGAGATTCCAAACCTTTATACGATCAAAGACTGCCTGATCATCGCAGTATCTTCGTTTCTGCTTGGGATCAGTATTTTCTACCTGTTGTTCATCAAGCCTGAGCCGGATATGCAGGCGGATCGTGCCACGGCTGAAACCTTTAATCATGCTGTGACGTATCCGGCGGTTCCGGATTCAAATCTTGAAATTGAATCAGAGAAGATCGAGAATATCTTGAACATCCTCAAAGGAAACGAGCAGAGGGTCATAAAAGAACTCAACGATTCCGGAGAGATGAATCAGGCAGAACTTGCTGCGCGGATCGGGATTCCGAAATCCACGCTCTCGAGGACGCTGCAGGATTTAGAGCGCAGGAAACTGATCATCAGGTATGAGAACGGCATGAGCAAGATGGTGAAACTTTCGGATTCGTTAAGAAAGGATCGATGAAACTTTTTTTGAGTATATTACGATATGTAAACAAAGTAATTTGACCTATTTCACTTTTTGAAACGATTTGTTTTATTTTTCGGGACAATTGTTCCGGATCGCATATATCTATCGTTTCATCATAAGCTTCACTGCCCGAATGGGCGCGAGCGCCGAGGAGTGGTGCGATGACAGAAGTATCCAATGTAAAAAGGAGGTGAAAAAGAAGATGAATGGGATGAACAAAGTGCTGGCAGTTGGAATAATGGCGCT
>PIXW01000125.1 GCA_003601535.1 ANME-2 cluster archaeon | reverse complement strand
AGTTATTTCGCCCAGTCCTCTTAACCTCCAGCCATGAATATTCTTTGGGCAAAGCGTCAGTTCAATTTGAGGGAAGGACTTACACTCCTGGAACACGATACTGGAGCACAAGTCCTGAAGGAATAAAACGATTGATTAATGCAAGACGATTATTTCCTACTGGAAACACTATTAATTTTATTAGATATTTAAATGACTTTCCTTTCATTCCTTTGGCTAATATGTGGGGTGATACAGCTACTGGAGGTGGATCTGATCGCTACTATGTCGTCCAAACGACAACAAAGGTCATCGCTCGCTGCCTCCTCATGACCACAGACCCCGGCGACCTCGTCCTCGACCCGACCTGCGGCTCTGGCACGACCGCCTTCGTAGCAGAGAAGTGGGGCAGGCGGTGGATCACCTGCGACACCTCCCGCGTGGCGATCACGCTTGCCAAGCAGCGGCTGATGACCGCGCTCTATGATTATTACGAACTGGCACATCCTGATGAAGGCGTTGGCTCAGGCTTCAAGTACAGGACCGTGCCCCACATCACCCTCAAATCGATCGCAAACAACGAACCGCCAGCAACAGAGACGCTCTACGACCAGCCTTTCGTGGACAAATCGAGAGCAAGGGTGAGCGGCCCCTTCACTGTGGAAGCCGTCCCATCTCCGGCGGTAAAGCCGCTAACAGAGATCAAGGAAACCCCGGCATCTGACGAGTCGGTTGTCAGATCAGGCGAGACCCTGCGGCAGGCAGAATGGCGGGATGAACTGTTCAGGACTGGCATCCGTGGAAAAGGTGGGCAGATGGTCGAGTTCTCCAGAGTCGAGCCACTGCCGGGCACGCGCTTCCTCCATGCCGATGCAGAGACGAAGGAAGATAGTCCGCGGCGGGTGGTCGTCTCATTCGGTCCCGAACATGCGCCGATGGAGCAGCGGCAGGTTGCGCTTGCGATAACGGACGCACAGAAACTTGTACCAAGACCGGAGATCATCGTCTTTGCCGCGTTCCAGTTCGATCCCGAGGCTGCAAAGGATATCGACGAGATCGATTGGCCCGGTGTTACATTACTGAAGGCTCAGATGAACGCCGACCTCCTGACTGAAGACCTGAAGAAGAAGCGAGTTAGTAACGAGAGTTTCTGGCTCATCGGTCAGCCAGACGTGAGCGTAGAGCGGATCACGGAAGGAGCGGATGAGGGCAAGTACCGGGTGGAAGTCCTCGGCTTTGACTACTACAACACCAAAACTGGCACGATCGAATCGGGAGGCACGGAAAAGATCGCGGTCTGGATGCTCGACACCGATTACGACGAGAGAAGCCTGTTTCCGCGGCAGGTCTTCTTCCCGATGGCTGGAGCAAAGGATGGCTGGGCAAGACTTGCGAAGAATTTGAAGGCAGAGATCGATTCTGAACTGATCGAGGCATACCGCGGTACGGTCTCGCTGCCATTTGAGGTGGGCGAGAACAGGCGGGTTGCAGTGAAGATTGTGGATGACCGCGGGATCGAGAGTCTGAAGATCGTGGAGGTGAGAGATTGACAGACGCAGCCCGCCTGATCGTTCCTGATGTCACAGATGCGCTTCTTTCAGAGATCGTCTCAAAGATCGTGAAACACTTCCACCCGGAAAAGATAATCCTCTTTGGCTCAAGGGCATGGGGAGAGCCAACACGAGAGAGCGATCTGGATATTCTGGTCGTAATGGACGTCGATGGCTCACCTATCCGCAAAGCATCAGAGATCTCCCGGATTGCGAGACCCAGATTCCTGCCCATGGATATTATTGTACGCACGCCTGATGAAATAGAACACAGGAAGGGGATTGGAGATCCGTTCATCAGAAGAATTATGAACAGGGGAAAGGTGCTGTATGAATGAAGAACTGGTCAAAGAGTGGACTAAAAAAGCAGAAGAAGATTGTTTGGCGGTTGAAGAGCTCTACAAGATATCGGTCAGGCGATTTGCTGCAATCATAAGCTTCCATGCGCAGCAGTGCGCTGAGAAATATCTCAAGGCATTGCTCATATCCCGTAACATCGAACCGCCGCGAACTCATTCGCTGGAGACGCTGCTTGATTTGATAGTTGATAAAATACCCGAACTTGAGCAATGCCGGGACATGCTCACAGATCTCACGCCGTACAGCGTAGAGTACCGCTATCCGGGTGTGGTGGCAACACCAGAGGATGCCGAATATTGTGTTGGAACCATACGAGAACTACGTAAAGCATTCAAAGGTATGATAAAATCATAACTGAATTCATGAAGGTGACGCAAATGACCAGAGCACAGATCGACCTACCAAAAGAAGAGATCGCCAAATTCTGCGAGAAATGGAGAATCTGCGAGTTCTCATTCTTCGGATCGGTGCTCACAGACGACTTCCGACCCGATAGCGATATAGACGTACTCGTCGCCTTCGAGGAGGATTCGAAAAATACGTTATTCGATCTCGTGCACATGGAGAATGAACTCAAGCAAATATTCGGACGTGAGGTAGACCTGTTGACGCGACGGGGCGTGGAGCAGAGCCAGAACTACATCCGCCGCAAGTCAATCCTCTCGTCACTGGAGCAGTCTATATCTCGTGATATGGCATATCTCCTCGATATCCTTCTCGCGGCTAAGGATGCCAGAGAGTTCACGGCAGGGCTCGATAAGGATGCTTTTCTCTCCGACCTGAAATGCCAGTACGCAGTAACCTACTGTCTGGAAGTGATCGGCGAGGCGGTCAAGCGATTATCTGATGATGCTCAGAGAAAGTATCCGGATATTCCGTGGTCATCAATAGCGCGGATGTGTGATCTGCTCATCCATGCTTACGTCAGGATGGATTTGAACGAGGTCTGGGATACGATTCAGCATGACATACCAGTTTTGATCTCCGGACTTGAACAGATCGTTCCACCAGAGGATGAAGTATGAAATCCACAATCGATCAGTTGATCATCAATTCTCCCTACAAAGAGCCGGAGCAATACTGGAGCTACGACCGCGAGACACACTCTTTCACCCTCAAATCGGGCAGGCGACCGGCAGGATTATTCAAAGGCGTGGTCCGAAAGTACCGCCCGGATTTCATCATCCGGCTAAAAACAGGCTGTCATCTCATCCTTGAAACAAAGGGGCAGGAGACGGGGCGGGATAGAACAAAGCTAGAATTCTTGGACGAATGGGTAACAGCGGTCAATTGCCATGGTGGCTTTGGTAAGTGGCAGTGGGCGGTATCAAGAAACCCTGCGGATGT
>PIXW01000124.1 GCA_003601535.1 ANME-2 cluster archaeon | reverse complement strand
CCCTGATGCGCTCCCAGACACGGTCCGCATCCGGGTGGCAGCAGCACCGCGCCCGCATTGAGAAGCGTGCTTGCAACCCCTGTTTCGATTGTTTTTAGAAGTACTGTTCTGGATGCGGGCGCAATGATCGTCCGGACACGTAACCGTTTTCCTTTCACGATCTTCGCCACCTTCGCGAGATCCTCAAACCTGCCGTTCGTGCACGAACCGATGAATACCTGATCGACATGCACTCCTTCGAGATCAGAGACCGGATGCACATTATCCACTGCATGGGGAATTGCAATCTGCGGCGTAAGATCAGTCACATCAACGAATAACTCCTTTGTGTATACTGCATCAGGATCAGCGTAAACAGATGGATGGCGTTTGCCAAGAAAATCGAATGTGGTGTCATCAGGCGGCACGATCCCTGCTTTTGCTCCCATCTCCACGCTCATGTTGCAGAGCGTCAGTCTCCCTGACATCGAGAGATCGGTGATTGCTTCACCATAATATTCGATTGCATCGTATGTTGCACCTCCTGATCCGATTCTACCGATGATATGTAGTGTAACATCCTTTGCGCTCACCATATCTCCGGTTTCCCCGTCCACCGTGATTCTGATCGTCTGCGGAACCCTGAACCACAGTTCTCCGGATGCAAAGACCTCTGCCATCTCGGTAGCACCGATACCTGTTCCAAATGCTCCGAGCGCCCCATACGTGCAGGAATGCGAGTCTGCACCAGCGATCAGCATTCCGGGACGTGCGAACCGCTCTGCCATAATCTGATGGCAGATACCCTCTCCGATATCAAAGAAATTATGAATGCCCTGCGATCGCACCCATTCCCGTATCTTACGGTGAAGATCTGAAGTGGTCTCTCTGTTCGATGGGATGATATGATCAAAAGGAATCACGATCCGGTCAGGATCCCGGACCCGGGTTGCACCCATCTCTGTGAATGCTTTTACCGCAAGCACGCTGGTTCCATCATGCGCCATCGCACAGTCGATACCAGCGAGTACAAAGTCACCGGATCGTGCGTCAGTGCCTGATGCCCTGCTCAGTATCTTTTCGCTGATTGTCGGAATGGTATTACCTCCGCGCGGATCATCTACACGCAATCGATGGTTAAATCCAATCTCATGCACTATTATTAATGTGTGGTCGAGTCCTGTAGAGATTGGAGATTGTACTTCTCATAATTCTATTCATGAACAATTCTACAATCTGATGAGCAGTATAACAACGTATCCAGGTAACAGCTGGCAATATATCATCACTATTGCAAATAAACTGTTGGAACGTAAGGCTTAAATACTAGCGCAGTATAGCAGCAATCGTGCGAGCGGGTTTACAAAACCTATTTTAGCCACACTAAATCCCACACCCCCCCAACTCCCCACGCGCCCGCCCGCACACCTCCTTGGTAATGGCTGATGATTTTCATCTTTGCAGCATGACAACAGGTATCGCTCGATTATGAACACCAGTCGCAACCAGCGCACCATCAGCTCCTATATCATACAGCAGATCGAGATCATCCATATCTCGTACACCGCCTCCGAATATGACCGGATGATCCGAGCATGCGACCGCATCCTCGAGAAAACCAGAATCGATACCGGATGCTGTGCCAACCTTTGTCAGATCGATGATGATCAGATGGTCAATCGGATACGAATTGAGCTTTTCAACCGCTTCTATTGGAGTGAGCGATATCCTGGTATTTGTAAGAATTCTATTGTTCATTATATCGATATTCACATCTATGCGATCGGTCATCCTGCACGCCTCTTCGATCACATCAAAATCAGCATTTTCGGTTCCGATAGTAACCGTATCAGCAACCAGAAGCCCCTGCGACACGTTGTCAACAGACCTGACACCACAGCTGAGTATTGTTTTGCAGTATCTGGAAACATCGTTTATGACCGAAAAATTGTCGCCGATTCCGCGAATCCGGTTAAGATCGGCAGCATACACCTCTACCGGATTGAGCATCCTCACAATCTCCACGGCATCCGATGTATCGCATACCGAACTAAAATCCGCGATCGGCAGGTAACGCTCACGCTCACCCCGAACCGCGTGCACCACGATCCCATCGAATATGTCCAGCACAAGGATGATCCGCATCATAGTTTGGTTTTTGGTTGAAGGATCAAATAACTGATATGCAGAGACTATCTTGAGTCCATGCTTGTTTGCATCATTCAGCCGCCATATAGTAGTACTCCCCGCTCGCTTTCTGTTCCCTGTCCAGTCGCGATCCCATCTTATTGATCCTCGGTCGCTTCGTCTCCGCGTCACGTCTGAATGTGATTTCCAGATTCCTTAAGAACCGGTTCATACCCTCGCGCAGATCAAACGGTCCGAAGACCTCGCCGTGCACAGCAGGAACTCCCTCGAATACCAGCAGCCGGTCGCTCAAAAGATCGATCATGTAGGTATCATGGTCGATCACGATCGCTGTTACGTGTTTATTCTCGGCGAACCTTCGTATGGCAGAGCACGCAGAAACACGCTGCTCGACATCGAGGTGCGCGGACGGCTCATCCAGTATGTACAGATCAGCATCACGGGAGAGACAGGCAGCAATCGCAACCCGCTGAAGTTCGCCACCGCTGAGATCGTAGATGCTCCGATCCATCAGATACGTAAGTTGCAGCGGAGCTGTGATTCCGGTCTCGTAGTAACTGGTATCGACCTTGCGCGTGATGCTCCTCAGCAGATCATGAACCCGAATGTCAGAATCAGGTTTTATATACTGTGGTTTATATGAAATTCGAATGTCTGTGGATATTTTACCGGTCGTCGGTTCTTCCACTCCTGCAAGCAATTTTGCAAAGGTGCTCTTGCCGATCCCGTTCGAACCGACAGCGCCGACAACCTCCCCCTCTCGCAACTCGCCTCCAGCCACAACGAGCGAAAAACCATTGTACTTCTTTGTGAATTCTGAGAAATCGAAGAGTACAGGAATATCCCGCACCGATCTCGGCGCATGTACCTCAAAATCAATCGAACCGTCCCTGATCCGCACATTCTCCTCTGGCAGAAATCCGCGAAGATACTGGTTGATCGCCTGCCGCACCCCTTTCAGATGAGTGATCACACCAAATCCTCCTGGCTCACCATATCCGATGTGCACCACGTCGGCGAGCAGATCAAGGAGTGCGAGATCATGCTCAACCACCAGCACCGCGCTCTCTTCAGCAAGTTTCCTGATCAGAATCGCTGCGCGAATACGCTGATAGATATCGAGATAGGGGCTTATCTCATCAAAAAAATAAAAATCAGCATCCTTAGCCGCACATGCAGCAATCGCAATCCGCTGAAGTTCTCCACCACTGAGATCGCTCACGTCCCTCTGAAGAATGTGTCCGATATCGAGTTCTGCAATCAAGTTGTCGAGTTCTCCGCGTTCATCCACCTTTGTAAGCAACTCGGATACCCTGCCTTCGAACATCTCAGGAATTCGATCGATGTACTGCGGTTTCTGGGACAATCGAATGCTGTTCTGTGATATCTTTTTCAGATAATCCTGCAGTACAGATCCGGCATAATACTTAAAAATGGTATCCCAATCTGCATCAGCACCAAGATTTGGCTTTAAATTTCCGGAAAGAATCTGGATCGCTGTTGTTTTTCCTATCCCATTTGGTCCGAGTATGCCGACCACCTTTCCATACTGCGGTACCGGCAGTCCGAAGAGCACGAAACCATTGGTGCCGTACCGGTGTGTTGGTTCGGTCAGCATCTCAGGGAGCGATATGATCTTGATAGCTCCGAACGGACATTTGTGGACGCATATACCGCAGCCTATGCAGAGTTCCTCTGAAATAACCGGTTTTTTTCCAACCATGACGATGGTCTCGTCGCCTGCCCGCACGCGTGGGCAGTATTTTATGCACTCAAGCGAGCACTTTGCTGGTTGACACCGATCTCTGTCCAGTATTGCAATCCTCATGGATATGTTGCCTATTCATCCGGGGTGGTAAAAATATGTCGCGGGCATGACTGTTTCATGGAGTAGGAGACTTTCTGCCGGATTCTCATGCCGGGATTTATCCCGGCACGCCTGCGATCCCGCATACTCTGTGGTAAAACTTGAGGATTATAATGATTTCACTGGATTTTCCGGTTATGCCTGTTTTAAGCCATTTCGCCGCCGCCAATCGCGCTGCGCAATTGCTCCTGTAACTGTTGAAATCGTTTCTGAATGCGTTCTTCCTGTCGTTCGAGCGTGCGAGCCCGGAGTTCCAGAGTCTCCTTCTTCTCTGCCAGTTCATTGCTCACAGCATCGCGTTCGCTCTTGATCAGGAGTTGTCCGACATTCTTATATATTACAGCATCCTCCTCGAGTTTCTTTAGTTCTTCGAGTGCCATTTCTGTTTCATTGAGCGCTGATGTTACCTGCGCCTTCTGGGTTGCGAGCGCCTGTGCCTGTTGCTGGATCTGCTGGAGTTGCGCAAGCTGGTGTTGTACCTGTGGGGGGAGTTCGGTTGTCATGATATCACTTTTTTATCGCATGTACGAATTCGGTAATGGTTGTCTGTATATCTGAGGTCTCTTCTATGGCTGTGCCTGTTACGATGATGTCAGCGCCTGCACGCACAGCGGCTCTTGCGGTCTCTCTATCGCGTATTCCGCCTCCGACCACAAGTGTGCCGCAGCCTGCTGATTTCACGGCATGGATCATCTCTGGCGGCACCGGTTCATCCGCACCTGAACCTGCCTCCAGATATGTGTAGCGCATGCCAAGAAACGTTCCTGCAAGCGAGTATGCTGCTGCAAGTTCCGGCTTGTCTCTCGGAATCATCTTCGCGTCTCCGATCCATCCTGCAGTGCCGCCTGGTTCCACGATGATGTATGCCATCGGAATTGGCTCAATGCCATATTCCAGAACGACTTTTGCGCCAAGCATCTGGTTTCCGATAAGATAATTCATATCCCTTGAATTTAGCAGACTCATGAAGAATACAGCATCTGCATATCTGCAGATTCCGCAGGCACTCGCCGGAAACAGGATGGTTGGAAGATCGGTGACCGATCTGATCGCACGCACGGTCTCATCAAGCAGATCGCCTGAGGCGCCAACCGAACCGCCGATCATAATCGCACTGCTCCCTGCTGTTGCTGCCGCCTCTGCGATACCGGATGCTTCGGAAGGAGCCTGTGCGTCAGGATCGATCAACGTAAGATGCGCTGCACCATCGGTTGTTATAACATCAGTGAGATACTGCTCTACGCTCATCCTCTGCTTTCCTTCGACTTCATGCGCAGATGTTTGTAGCCGCATTTTCTGCATCTGGTCGCCCTGATCGGATTGCGTGCATTGCATTTCATGCATATCTTCTTGCGCAGCAGTCTCGCTTCTGCCTCTTCGAATCGTGTCATCGTCTTGATCCTCTACATATCGTTCGCGGGTGTTTCTATATTAACATTGTTGCATGAAACACCCAAAGGAGTGCAGGGCAGAGATACCTGATATTCGACGATCCGGAGAACGGACATATCATAAGAACGGCGTCTTGTTATGACCTGTTATGTGGTTACGCATAAAAGCAACCGCAACCTGCATTCGACCAACACTAAAAGTAAGATTTTCAGATATTCAATCAAAATAGATCATCTTTGTACCGTTGCATTGATGAGAATGCACAAGATCCCGATTGAGCAGCACATCTATGACCTTCTCTGCAATCGTTTCATTGATCTGAAATCGTGATTGCTGCATCAGAATGAGATCTTTTCGTTTGATAATTTTTTTGCATCTCGTAGATTTCTTATCATATTCGCATTTATTGTATCTTACGCAACGCCGCACCTTCTCATATCGTTCCATGAAACTCGCAAGACCGTACCAGCTATAGATGTTGTACATCCCCTTAATCCCATAGAGATTTGCCATCGTTCGTTTCATCATACATTATAAAGGATCATGGCTACTTATACGTATCAACATACACAGAGGCGCAAAAGCTACATGCAGGATAACATCCGGGCAATCCTCTCTACCGTGCTTGCGAAGATCAAACCGACCACAGATGAACGTGACGAACTCGCCCGACTGGCACAGAGGATCGCTGGTTATATCAGAGAAGAAGGCGTTGAATGTAAACTCGTTGGATCCGGAGCGCGGGGAACATGGATTTCCGGGGAACATGATCTGGATCTATTTATAATGCTCCCTACCACATTGACAAGAGAGGAACTGGAGACTGAGGGATTACGTATTGCAAAATCGGTAGCAGAGCGTGCAGATAGTTACGAGATACGATATGCGGAACATCCATACATCCATGCCAGATTCAGTGGCTATCGGGTTGATCTGGTGCCGTGTTACAGGGTCTCGAGTGTGAATGAACTTAAATCAGCGGTAGACCGGACGCCATTTCACAATCAGTACATCTTATCCAGAATTGGCGGTTTGGAGGATGATGTGCTGCTCCTAAAGCAATTTATGAAGTGTGCTCGGGTTTATGGTTCCGAACTTCGAGTACGCGGTTTTTCCGGTTTTCTCTGCGAATTGCTGGTCCTCCATTACGGTTCGTTTCTTGCAGTGCTTGAGAATGCCTGCGATTGGAGGGACGGTCTCTTGATCGAACCTGAAGCTGGCACATCCCAGCGTGCTGCAGAGGCTGTGCCTGGCAAGGTGTGGGAGCCGCTGCACGTAGTCGATCCGACTGACCCGAATCGTAATGTTGCAGCCGCGCTGTCACTCGACCAATTCTATGTGTTCGTGGATGCGGCACGCGGGTTTCTGGCAGAACCATCCATCGAATACTTCTTTTCGGAACCAGCGCCTCGCATAACTAAATCAGAACTAATTGCAGCGATGGAGGCGAGAGGAACCGCTCTTTTTGCACTCGTCTTTGAGATTCCTGATATGGTCGAGGATATCGTGTACCCGCAATTGTATAAGATGAGACACTCGGTCTCCTGCTTGTTAAAGGAGCATGAATTCAGAGTGCTTGGAGGTGCTGTAGGAGTCCAGTCTGCAAGCAAGACCACTGATACGGTCGTACTGTTGATCGAACTCATGTCAGGAGAACTCCCGCCATTGAAAAAACATATCGGACCACCGGTATACATGCGGGCACATGCGGAACGGTTTAAGATGAAATTTATGGATAAAGATACATTCTCTGATATATATATTGAGAATGGACGGTATGTTGTTGACATCCACCGGAGGTACACATCAGCGAAACATCTGCTAGAATCAGAACTCCATTCCTGTGCACTTGGAAAACAGATGGGTGAGTGTGTCCGCGCAGGGTATGCGGTGCTTGAAGGCGAGGAGATTGTTGATGTGGTTGATCCGGGGTTTTTGAACAGGTATTTTAAGAGACGGACATGCCATGTTTCTTAATCATGCACAGAAACAACCACAACATACTTGGGCAGGTGACCCGGATATCCATCACATCCAATGCAACAATACCACCCCCTGATTGACCCGTACAACCGCAGGATCAGGAGCCTGCGCATATCAGTCACAAATCGTTGTAATCTGAACTGCATATACTGTCACCACGAAGGGGAACCAGCGCACGCACAGAGCGAGATTGGCAGGGATACGATCATATCGCTCGTGCATGCCGCGCTTGATCATGATGTGCGCAGGATCAAGTTCACAGGAGGCGAGCCGCTGCTACGCAGTGATCTTGCAGATATCATAGGAGAACTGCCCAGGCTCGATGAGATATCGGTCACGACCAATGGGACACTACTACCGAAATATGCCTGCGATCTCGCATCAGCGGGCTTGCATCGTGTGAACATATCGCTGGATACGCTGCATCCTGAACGATACCGGATGATCACCGGAAGTGACATGCTGGATACGGTACTGGATGGGGTACATGCTGCTGCGGACGCAGGACTTACACCGATCAAGCTGAATATGGTGCTTCTGAATGGCATAAACGATGATGAGATATGGGATCTGATCGAGTTTACACGATCGTACCGGGATGTTATACTCCAGATCATCGAACTCCTGGACTTTGCAGGAATATGTGAGCCGGTCGATATGGATGCTGTCGAAGACACATTGCGCGCACGTGCATCACGGATCATTACGAGAAGTTTGCACCGGCGCAGGAAATATCTGATCAGTGGAGCAGAGGTTGAACTTGTGCGACCGATTGACAATTCGGAGTTCTGTGCGCACTGCAATCGCCTGCGTGTAACCTCTGATGGGAAATTAAAGGGTTGTCTGCTCAGTAATGAGAATCTCGTTGACATATCACACGCATCAGAGGAAGAGATGCATGCGCTGCTCGAGAAGGCGGTTGCTATGCGGAAGCCATATTACAGTTCAGACGGATGAAAGATTAATATAGTACGATCGATGTAGGTTTGGTAGGCAAATCGAATCAATATCATTTGCAGTGCCAAAGATAGGAGGTACATGTATGACGTCCCTGGTAGACATAAAGAACCTGAACATGGAATTCAAGGGCAAAAAGGTTCTGAAAAACATCAATCTGACAATAGAAGAAGGCGAGTGTATTGGAATTCTCGGACGCAGTGCTGCAGGAAAGACTGTGTTGATGCATCTCTTAAGAGGAATTAAGGAGCATGAAACCAGTTCCGGAGAGGTTATTTACCACATTGCATACTGTAAAAATTGTACTTATGTTGAACCTCCCAGCAAGGTAGGGACACCCTGTCCAAAGTGCGGAACCGAACTCACACCGATGGATGCTGATTTTGTATCGCTTGATAAGTATAATCCGTTACGCAGAAGCATTGCGAACCGGATCGCAATCATGCTCCAGCGCACCTTCGCGCTGTACGGAGACGAGCGGGTGATAACAAACGTGATCAATGCACTTGTCGAGATCGGTTATCCTGCTACAGACGCTGTTGATAGGGCAGCGGATCTGATCGAGCAGGTGAATCTATCGCACCGGATGATGCATGTTGCAAGAGAGCTCAGCGGTGGCGAGAAGCAGCGTGTCGTGCTTGCACGGCAGCTTGCCAAGGCTCCGATGGTCTTGCTTGCTGATGAGCCGACAGGAACACTGGATCGGCGAACAGCCGAAGCAGTGCACGAAAGCATCATGCGCGCAAAGGATGATTATGGCATGACGCTTGCGATCACATCGCACTGGTCAGGTGTGGTCGAAGAACTGGCTGATCGTGCAATACTGCTCGAGGAAGGCGAGATCATCGAACAGGGCGACCCATCGATGGTTGTTGAACGGTTCATGAGCATGGTCGGCGAGATCGGCTCTTATACGGCAGAGATCGGGGAACCGATCATCAGGGTCAAGGATCTGAAGAAGACGTATATATCGGTTGATCGCGGTGTCGTGCGTGCGGTGAATAATATCTCGTTTGAAGTGTACGAAGGCGAGATATTTGGTCTGGTTGGTGTCAGCGGAGCAGGAAAGACCACCGCATCAAGGATTCTCAATGGCTCAGTGAATGCTACATCAGGAATGGTTGAGGTCCGGATCGGAGATGACTGGGTCGATATGACAGAGAGAGGTGCCGAACGTGCCGGGCGGGCGGTCAAACACATCGGACTGTTGCACCAGGAGTATTCGCTCTACCCGCACAGGAATGTGCTCGATAATCTGACCGAATCGATAGGACTGGAGCTGCCAGGCGAACTGGGTGAGCGCAAGGCGATACTTGTCCTGAAAACAGCCGGCTTTACCGAAGAGAGGGCGCATGAGATTCTCGACAAGATGCCTGACGAACTGAGCGTTGGAGAGGCGCATCGTGTTGCAATGGCACAGATACTGATCAAGGAGCCAAGAATTATCATACTCGATGAGCCGACCGGAACGATGGATCCTGTAACACGGGTGGATGTGACAAAATCGATCCTTGAAGCAAGAGAGGAACTCGGTGAGACATTCCTGATCGTATCACATGACATGGACTTTGTTAAGGACGTCTGTGATCGTGCAGCACTGATGCGAAACGGCAAGATCATCGAGATCGGCGATGTTGATACTGTAATCGCCAGACTCGATGAAGGCGAACGCGAAGAGATGCTCAAGTCATGATCAACATCGAACTCGACAACAGACCGCTTGAGATACCTGACGATTCCACGCTTGCGGATGCGATCAAGCACGCAGAAATTCCTTACAGAGGCACAACGATCGCCATCATCAGGGGAACCGTGGAATCAAAAGAAGCGACGCTGCAGTATCTGATCAGTACGACAAAGGGTGACATCGGGATCGAATTGTCTGCATATCAGGATGTCTGGCAGCGTGCGCAGATTGTAAATTCTAAGGTCAGATGGGTTTCACGAGAAGCGTTCGCATTCGGTCCGTTCAAAACAGACATCACTCCATCTCCCCGTGATCATGAATATGCACGATGGGACGTGATACTGGGCACTGGAGGCTATGATGCTGACCAGACATATCTGGTCGTATCGAAACAACTGCACACTGCTGCACACGGCGCGCCGATGGATGGCGGCGTTATCGGCAGAATCACCAGCGGGAGAGGTGTGATTGAGACCCTCGGTACTGGTGATTCGATCACAGGAATCAAGCCTATCGAGCGGTGGGAGACGATCGTTAACAAGATTGTGACAACCGATCTCTCAACCAGAATCGAGCAAGGGATGCGTATATTCACACACTCTGTGATTGAGTTGTCACCAGAGGCTCCTTATGGTGCAGAACACTTTTTAGCAGCAGCAGAGAATAATAGAATGAAATTCAGCACCGTCTCACATTCGTTTGCATCCACAGAATCTCTACAAGGAGAAGAATGTCCTTTTGAGCAGAAAAAACCGAGAACCGTAGGCACTATCACGGTTAGATCGAGTGGTGCTGGGCTTGGGCGTATATACATATCAAAACTCGACAAAACCTCATCCCCGAACCACTCAGTGGTCGGTAGGGTGGTACAGGGCATGGAACTGATCCAGCTGGTGGGGAAGGATCAGGAACTCGCACTGACAATTCATCCAGAGCGCATCATGCTGCTCGGTAAAACACTAAAAGCAGCGGAAGAAGAACTCTTTGAACGCGGCATAACCATGCATCGCGATGGAGAGACCAGTGACAGCGACATCGTCGTGGAGCAGATTCCGGCGACCACGATGCAGATTGTAGAGGCTGGAGAGGTAACCGTGCGCGGTATTTCTGAGCACAATCTCGTGAAGATTAAGCTGTATGATGATCTCGCACCAAGGACGATCGAGTTCTTTAGACATGCCCTCGGACTTCTCAAATCACCAATTGGCGCGCTTCCCGTGTTCGCAGCTTATGAGAATACCAGACTGTTCAAGGTACCTGAGGTGAAGAAGGAGGTAATGCCAGAGAACGTGCCGACGGAGACCGTGCCAGCCGGTGAAATCGGCGTTACCAGCCAATCTGCGAAATACGCCCAGATGATCGGTGTGAAACTTGCGGATGATTCGAGATACGGACCATCCGGCGAGAAATTTGCCTATACGAACATCATAGGCAGGGTCATCGATATCGAGAAACTGCACGATATCGAGGAAGGGGATGTTGTGTACGTAACCGAGGTGTGAAGATGGGCAAAGTCACCAGACTGGTCGTGCTTTCATCAGAACTGCCAAGCGAGATGCATCTTCTGATCTATGAACTCCATGCTGATGTCACGATCAAGGAGACATGCTATGGCATGCTTATACACGGGGATGAACCAAAGATCACCGCGCTTACAAATACCATACGAAGAATTGATCCGGGCGCATTCATAAAAGAGAGAGGGTTTATTCCAGGCGATCCGAGACGATGCCGTGCAGATCGCGGCGGCGGAGCACGTCCTGGGTTTTACTCACTCAAGAAGGAGTATGACGTGCTTCCGATGATTGCAAGAGCGGTTGCTGAACTGCCTTATGAGGAGAAGCCTACTCTACCTGAAAAACCAGAGAAGATTGCGGTGGAAAGGTTCAGAGAGATTGCTGAGAGTGACGTGTCTACTGAGCCGTGAAATCTATCTCCCTGATAAATCAAGCTCTGGTCTGGTTGGTTGTTTGATGCGTCTACGTCAGCGCCTGGGGTTAGCGGTAGCTTTCTGATCCGGATGGCATTTTTCTGGGAAACGCGGTGGAATTTTGGTGGAATCCGGTTAGTTTGATGACGGGTGGTCTGTCTTTGCGCTTTCGGAAGTACTGAAATACTATAAAATCCCAACCCCACCCCGCACATAGCACAGATAGGGATGGAACACGAGGAGGAACTTTTCATCCCTATTTTGATGCAACTGCAAAGGCGAAAGGAGGCAATTTCCACCTTTGATCATATAACACTGTACGTGCCAGATATCAATAGCTCTTACTTGTTAATAAAGTTTTTGGTTGATGTAATATAACACCAGCTATCTTCCCTCTATGATGTGAGCATGCAGAAAACTGCAAAATCCTTG
>PIXW01000123.1 GCA_003601535.1 ANME-2 cluster archaeon | reverse complement strand
TTATCAGGTCGCCATGAACAGCAGGTATTTATTGGGCGCAATTTCATATAACGTTACATATCCGCATTACTTCGCATATCTGTAAATTATCCAGCGAACTTTTGATTTTTACCTACATTCTTGTTTATTCACATAAGTACATGCCCCTGCATCCATGCAATCCACATCCATACTCTCCAGCCCCCACTCACACCCCGCCCGTCCGCAGCGATGCCGTGATCGCACAGACGCCTCGCAAGTCCCCACAGCTCCAATAAGATGCAGCCCTGCACTGCCCACAAGCCTCCTCGGCATGAAATCCGAAAACAGGATCAGAGAAGATGGCAGCGATGATACAATTCGGCCTCCACCCATCAATCGCAGAAAACCTTCTGCCGGATTCTCTCACTATCCGGCATTATCGTCGTGAATGACCTGAAAAGCTCCCCCGCATGATCTTCGATGGCAGCGGCAACAATCTCTGCCTTGATTGCGGGCGATAAGCCGGTAAGACGGGAAAGAACGATGCCGTGATACGCCCACTGCGTAGATAGATTATATACCCAAATATATCAATCTACAATAATCCAATAAACTCATCAACATCGATGCGATCCTGTTTCAGGATATGGGGCAGCGTAGAACGCTTAACTGGCTTATCGCAATCTTGTAGGAATAAGACCAGTTGAGTATGCGCTTGCGGTACGAGAGGCGACCAGCAGACAATCCGGATCCCTCACCTCTGAGCACAATATCGATCCACAATCTCTACGATGTTCCTGACATCACAATCGATCTTATTCTTCGCAAGCTTACGCCTGAACTGGAGTTCGCAACTCGGACAGGTGGTAACAACCACATCTGGATTGATTTTGCGAATATCTGCAAGTTTTCGCTCAAATATCCTATCAGAGATATCAGAATGCAAAAAACCGTACACACCAGCCCCGCCGCAGCATCCATCCACAAGTTCGACAGAATCGGATACGATTCTCTTCAGCACATCGCCCCCCTTAACACCAGCAGCATCAAGATGGCAGGGATTATGATATGCTGCACGGATATCCAGTTTCTTTCCTGAAAACACACGATCATCAGCAAACGTCACAAGGAACTCACCGATGTCATAAGTGATCGATGACACCCTCGCTGCGGCACCCCCGAGTTCGTCGTCTGCAAGCAGTTCCCCAAATCGTTTGAGCATCATCGTGCAGGATGCACATGCAGTGACGATGGCATCGTATTTCTCATCTGAAAATGCGATGACGTTTGCTCTTGCAGTCTCTTTTACCAGATCGTACATCCCTTCTTCAATCATCGGAAGCCCGCAGCACTGCTGCTCCGGAACGAAGACATTAAATCCACTCGCTGTGAGCACTCTCACCATCGAATCAAAGACCCGGTCATCGAGAATTGCAGATGCACATCCCACGAATACAGCGACATTCGGTGCATCCGGATTCTGCATGATATCCTTGAATGCCAGCGGCTTCTTCCTCGGTTTCGGAAGATTCCTATCAAACATGATTCTTGCAGCAGGAGATGCGATTCTCCCAGCGAACCGAGCATACCTCGCAAATCGGGTGGAATCATGCGCCCATGCATGCATCGTTCTTCTGATATAGAATGGTGGATTCTTCTGGGAAAAAAGCAGTTCCCCAACGCTTGCATGGCTCGGGCATCTGGTTGCACACCTGAGGCAGCCGAGACATGTATGTAGCATCTGTTGTGCATGGTGTGACTCATCCGGTGTGGGGTTCTCAAGATTTCTGAACCTTACAAGTTGCAGAAAGCATCTTGAACCGGATTCTCCTTTCAGCGTGGTTGATATCGGGCAGACCGATTTGCAGTATCCGCAATTAATGCACCGTTCTTCAAATTTATTTACATATTTTGCTGGATATTTTATATCCTCTGTGATATGTCTGTCACTGAACATGACATCAGGATTCAGGATGTCGTCAGGATCGAATATCTCCTTTATCTGCCGCATATAGTTATATATCTGCTTTCCCCACTCCTTCTCAAGAAACATCGTCCTGAGACGCCCCATTCCGTGCTCCCCGGTCATGGTACCGTTGTATTTGAATACTGTTTCATAGACTCTGTTTACCAGTTCCGGGAGCAGATCGATGTTCTTCTGATCGTTCAGATTCAGCATCGGTCTGATATGCAGATTCCCTGATCCAGCGTGCCCGTAGATTGCAGATATTATGTTGTATTCTTCGAATATCCTGTGCAGATCGCCTATCAGTGGAGCAAGATCGGACACAGCAACAGCAACATCATCGATGAATGCATCAGGCTTGATATGCTCATCGTAGTTTGTCAGGGTTGGAACAAGCGCTTTTCTGACCGCCCATATCCTTTCCTGCACTTTTTCATCATCTGACTCAGAAAAAATCCTATATGTGTCGTATTTCTCATTGATCAGTCTCTCGAGATCGTCTATTCTCGATCTTCGATCATCTCCCTCGAATTCAACGAAGAGCGCACATGCATTCGCTGGAATGTCCATGTCATGCTCTGACCCAACGATTGCAAGAGATATCGAATCCATCATCTCGATCTTTACCGGATCGAGTTTTTTTATATACTGAACAGCATCGCCAGCATCATATAAATTCCTGAAATAGATCGCACTGATCGACGTTCCGGATACGATCGGAAGGACTTTCAGCCGTATTCTTGTAAAGATACCGAGCGTCCCGACACTTCCGGACATTAGATGTGCAATTATGTCGCTGATTCGTTCATAGTCAAGCAAGGCTCTGATATTGTAACCACTCGCAGTTTTTATGCCTTTCTTTGATTCAAGACGTGTGATAACATCCCCATCACTGAGCAGCCTCTCCTTCAGTGCAGAGAGTCTACTGGATATCCTGTCAGGAATGGTTTTTTCGAGAGCGGTGTCAACGATCTCGCCTTCAGCCGATACAAACTCCACATCAGTTACATAGTGATCGGTGGTACCGTATTTCACAGCCCTTGCCCCGCTCGCTTTCGTGCCGAGATTGCCGCCGATCATGCAGATCTCGGAACTTGATGGATCCGATGGAAGAAATAACCCCTTTTCCTTGAGATATGCCTGAAGAGAATCGACGATGACGCCTGGCTGCACATCTACAAAGAACTCACCATCCTTCTCATGGATGCCGATGATGTTATTCATATTTTTTGAGAGATCCAGAATGATCCCCTCGCCAAGACAGCTTCCCGCGAGATTGGTTCCTGCTGTCCTTGCTGTTACCGGAATTCCGAGTTTCCTTGCAGCCGTAACGCACAGACTGACATCGGATGCATCGACCGGGCAGACAACAGCGGACGGAATGATCTGGTAGATGCTCGCATCGGTTGAATAGCAGTACAGCGTCGGAGTATCGGTGTATACCTCGCCTCTGATGTTTTGGAGTGTTTTTTTGATGCGGTTCATATCAGTTTAAAAGAAGTCTGGTTTTTCCAATCCTGCGCCTGCCATAGATGACAGGAACTTCAGGACTCGCGGCGGCATACCGGTCTTCCAGAAAAACCATCTCTCTGGTCACGGTCGATGAACCGCCGCTCTATAAGTTGTTGCATGAGCATCATACTTTACTGACAACTTATAATCCTTTTGACTGTTTTACACCGGCTATATCCCTGTGTCATATCTCAGAATCGCAGCCATTCCTCCGAATGCTCTCATCAATTGATCACCCTCTTCGAATTCAGTGGATATGAACTCGACATTCGTGCCCATCTGATCGCAGATATTTGTCAATTCTTCGACGATGTCAACGGTATCCACGATCCTCAGATCAGAGCCGCATACAGGGCAGGTCTCTTCAAAAACATCGGATATGTATTTTCTGGTCTCTTTTCTGGTATAACCGCAGTTCGGACATTCGATCTCTGCACGCACCAGCCTCAGGTCTTCAGATATCAGCAGCGTATCAACAGCACCCATATCAAGGTTTGCACGCACCTGCGAATCTCCATAAGCGGCAAGTCCCTTGTCGCTCACCAGTTCCCGCATAAACCGCTGCATGATCTTCTTCTGCTTAACAACCTCCATATCCTGCAGCGCATCGGATGCTGCATCCATCAGTTCGTAAAGACCTGATTCATCAGTGTATGCAACATCAAACAGCCCTATGATTTTTTTCTGTATTTCGTGATGGAAGAACTCACCTTCAAAGAATTCTTCCTTTGTCGGAGAAGGTCCTCCAATGAGAACGCCCTCAAGGTCCTTATGATCAATCGAAAGGAATATTTCGCTTGCGCTATCGCCTATCCTCTTGTAAAAATCGTGGATTGCAATGAGACGCAGTTGCTGAAATCTCCTTGCACTCTGACCGCCTTTTCGCTGTTTTCCAGGAACCGTGGATGTCAGATGCTTCCGCGCCTCGACAGATTTGCCGCGCAGCAGTCCTATGGTAGCCTCTCTTCTGTCGAGTACGAGGAGCCCGAACGTTTTTTTCTCTTTTAACATCTCCTCAAGCGGATCCAGATAAAAGGATGAGTCGCAGTGGTATTTGTATGAAGTGATCGGCTCGTGTGGCTCGATGATTCTTGTATCCAGCGATGTTCGATGCCCGCCGAGATCAAGTGTTCCGCAGAAGATTACAATTCCATTTTCAGGCGGTCTTGGATAATATTTAAGTCTTGCAAGCACCGATTCAAGCGCACTCTGCACATTCGTACGTGTTGACTTTGATTTGATGTTTGCTGCCTGCCCGTGCTCAGCTCTGAGCTGTGCAACCACATCCGAGATCTGCTTGTCCGGAGGAATGTAAAGCGAGATCAGCTCCGTGCCCTTTCCTGTCATCCTCCTCATCTCCTCGAGCTGGCGCTTGAATTCGTATCGTTTATGTGCCTGCGATATCGTCATATCACGTAATATCGGTCTTTCTCACTTTAAGGGCTATGTCGATGCGATGGTTTTTTATACGGATATATCTCCATATCAAGTGATGATTTCAGATATATTGGCTGAAAGGAAACCAGATGTCAGGATGCTGCATGATATGGATGATGTGCTGTATGATCGCTCGCAGATAGACGCGCCTAATATCGAGTTATACTACATGTACCGGGATCTGTCACTGAGCAAGGCGGATTACCAGCAGATCATCGAACACCGTCTGCGATATGATATCACGATCATACCGCCAGGAATGCTCGGTGTGGAATATGTGAAGACGGCAGGACATGATCACCCGAATAACTACGGGGAGTTGTACGAGGTGCTTGAAGGTGAGGCACATTATCTGTTTCAGAAGAGAGAAGGCGACACCGTTTCTGATGTGATCGTGGTTAACGCTGGCGCCGGTGATAAGGTGATCATACCGCCAGGATATGGACATGTAACGATAAACTCTTCCAATAAGACGCTGAAGATGGCTAACTGGGTTTGCAGGGATTTCTCTTCCATCTATGATTTTTTTAGAGAAAAGGCTGGGGCTTCATACTTCCTGTTGAAGGAAGGATTCATTCCGAATCCCAGGTATGAGAATCTGCCTGAGATACGATTTCTGAAACCAACGAATTACGCAGAGGTTGGATTGCAGAAAAATAAGGAGATGTATGGGCTCGTAAAACAGATCGATAAACTGGAGTATCTCACAAAACCTG
>PIXW01000122.1 GCA_003601535.1 ANME-2 cluster archaeon | reverse complement strand
TCAGTCCACCGTTGTCAACAAGGTTCAGCACCTCCATCCAGAGATCAGCATTGTTGCTGTCCGTCTTAAGATGCAGACTCAGAGTCACCTCGCCAGAGTCGCCCGGCTTTATGTCGTTTGTAGGCATGTAGTAGAATATCTCGGGCAGTGGATCATCCTGTGCGGCAAAGGTCATGTCACCATCGCAGTCGATAGCAAGATCGATCACGCCTGCCGTGAACGTGTTACCCATGCTCGTCTCTGTGTCCTGGAACAGGGCGAACGTACCTGCGCCCGCCATTGCTGCTACCACGCCTATCATTAATAGGCTTGCCAATACTTTATTCATGTTTCTTTCATCTCCTATTGGTTTGTTTGTGTTCTTGTCAGGTCATGTTTCCATGACCTCGTTTCTTGCGCCTCGTGGGCGCCTCGAAGCACCGAAAAGCATTTAAGCAAAAGCAGCCACACAGAGTGTGCACTACTCCTTTGCGTGCAATGCTTTCGAGAAGCGCCGCGGGATTGCCCCCTGCGGTGCTCTTTGCACTTCGGTTGCGGTGATGCGCCTCGCAACATCCTGCGAGCAGGACAATCCACGGCGCATCAGACATGGATTGTTTGTTGCGCTCCATAGGAACGATTCAAAAGTATTTAAAGGGTCAAGAACCAGCGGTTCTGACCACTGGTTCGGACGTATGGTCAGGGGTTGTTATCAAAACAGCAACATGCGCCTCATTGTGCTATATAATTAGCATCATAATGAGGAGAATGTGACACTCCTTTCACAACCATGTATATATCGATGTAACGCCAAACATAATTATTACCACGTTCTTCTCTTTTGAGAATCCGTTCGCGTGGGGGCGCAGCCTGCTATACCGGGCTGCGCATTTTCGGTAATTCGAGACTGATAAAAAGAGCGATCAGAAGCACTGCAGGATCTCACTGGCTTTTTGCAGATACTCCTTCCCGGATGCTGTTATCCGGAAGGTATCCGAATTCTTCTCGATCAGTTGCTTTTCCTGCAACAGATTCAGATACCTGCTGGCGCGATTGAAATTCAGATTGGCGGCATATACGATCTTCGTCTTGCTGACGCCAGTGTTGTTGGCGGTTTTGAGGATGTCTACAATAATATCGATTTGGGTTCTCCTTGACATGGTACTCACCACTAATACCGTATAGGGATCATGAGGTATATAAATATGTCGGTATGTTCTCAATCTATGATATAAGATGGCAAATTGATATAGTACGGAGAAGCGTACCTGTTCAACAAGCTATGGGAAGGCTATTAATCAGACCAGAATACAAACGCTAAACAACGTCAACACCCAAAGAGTTTACAGACCCGTTATCTTCATTATCCACCTCGCGCGATACCTGATACAGATGTTCAATGAAGACAAGAGAAGATCGTTCGAGCGAGATTACAGGCAGTGGATCGTTCTGGTCACGTCCGACATCGCAACCTCGATGAAAAATCTCGAGATACCCGAGATAAAGGAAATCCTTGAACGGTGCGGGGAGTATCAAAAGGATCCTCCATCGATGTATGCTACCATTTCAGGAGATGTCCGCGCACGAATGGAGAGGCTGGTTGGAAGCGACAGATTGAACGGCATCATATTATTGTCAACGGATGCGGTCGCATTCTCGCCGTCGATATTCATGCAGCATCCGGGCATGCTTGACTACACCATTGCGATGAACAGGCGTTTCTTCTTCCGGATCTACTGGTTCTCGATTATAACGATCAACCGGTTATACATCGAGCGAGCAACAGACCGCATGCTCCATTTCATACTCGAACATGAACTTGTCCAGAACGAGATGTACACCGAGCATGTGCATCGTTACGGACATCAATTCCTCAATACCGATGAAAAACGCACAATCAGTCAGCAGGCGATGGAAAAATCTATCGAACGATCCGGAATCACGGAAGAGGAACGTGAGAGAGAGCAGGAATTGATGCATGAGATCGCAGCATTTTCGCCGCTCGTGCCAAAAACCTTTGCTGAAACCTCACTCTTTGAATACCTTGAGAAACACTGGGATCGCATAAACCATCTCGGTGTTAAAGGAAAAACAGAGTCGGAAAAGGAATTTGAATCGATGATATCTCAGGAATACGGATGGATCGATTTTTCACATGAGACTTATGGACTGTTTCTCGGAGCGTTGAAGCAGGAACTGGATGTTACGTATCTGGAGTACGGGTATGTCTGATTTTTATCAAACATCCAGGTTCTTCGCTTCTCGCGCATGTTTGCATCACCCATCAGTATCGTGAAGAGTCTGTCAGCCTCCATCGCGTCCTCAATCGTCGTCTGAGGCGTTGTTCTTTGAGCACAAAGGTTCACCTTCCCCTAATTTAAATACAGAGAGCGGACAGATTGTAACAGTGCAGGAGTGCGGGAACATAACACATTTTGATGGCTACGAACTCAGAAAATTGCTCGAACACGACACCAGAAAGGAGCGTTGCGATGTTGCGGATGAGCGCGTGGTGGTATCCTGATGAGGATAAATCATGACTGCAGGACTTTTCGGATAGGCTCTTAATGAGTATAGTCTAACAGGCTTTTTATCTCCCTCGCATTTATTTTTGTCTACCACTGCACGCATTTATCCGAATACTGACCAGATCGCCGCATTCCGGCAAAGATTCACCATATCTGATAGGAACCAATTTTATCAAAGGCTTGCCGAAGAACAGGATGAACGATGCTCCTGCGACATCAAGCGCGCGGTTCTGCCCATCAAAGACTCTCAACTTAACACCGGACGAGTACACCATAAACGAGTTGCCGATGGATCTGAAGCAGTCAAACGGTGGCGCATTCCGTGTATTTCCCACGAGCCCGAATCTGTGCAGCGCGTGTTCGCATGCAGGGATGAATCCATCGAGCAGGAATCCGCCAGCAGAATAGCCATTGAAATGACCGTCCGTGCTGTATTCAGGGCAGTCGATGAGTGCATACCGCTTACTCAAGAAGACCACCTCCCCTGTAAAATCGAAGATGCCAGAATCTGCATCAGCGCCTCCCAGAAACGCCTGTCTGACCACTCCGACAGGGATGTCAAGTGGCATGTTGCTTCTTGCCCTGAGATATTCATCAGGCATCCGCACCTCAACGTGCAGATGAGAAGAATTCCAGAAATAGAAGTACCCGCTTCTGATGAACGTGCCAAAGTCCTCGCCAGTACGCATACGATCTCCGACATTCACAAAAGGCTTGACGTGCATTATCCTGACGATCAGATCGCCGCACCGGACTGCGGTCAGGTAGTCCTTGAAATCGCGCTCTTTAAATGGCGTGGGGGTCTCGAACTCTCTAATATCAACAACGGTTCCATCAACCGGCGAAGATGCAGGTGAGCCGAAATCGCCGTACGCGATGTCTATCGCGCTGCCTGTATCGTGCGCTGCAAAAGGGCTTTTGAAGAATGAGACTGCGGCATCGTCGGGCGCCATCAGTTTAACATATTTATATGCGGCTGCGAGTTTCACCTCATCCCCTCAACCATTGGTTGCAGGAACAGCACATATCCTCAACCTCGCGAATCTCCAGTCCGATCTCCTGGCACAGCTTATACGCACTCCGGCTCGGAACCGCGATTCGGTCGACGCCGCACAGAATCGCGCATCTATCGAGATCTGAGCGGTACCTGCCGCCAGGACGAACGCAGCTTAGAGATAGGGGTGTTTGCGGGAATTTTTGTCTTGCTGCTGCAATTACGGATGCAACATCATCAAGTTTCGGATGC
>PIXW01000121.1 GCA_003601535.1 ANME-2 cluster archaeon | reverse complement strand
CCATCGTTTCATCGCCATCGTTCACGATCTCAAACTTCTTCTCGACCTTAAAACCGGTCTTCTCCATCTCCTTTCTTGGTTTGTCAAACACGATCTTGCCTGCATCGATGTTCTGGAGCGGTGCAAGATGTGCCGGGACCGAACGGTCGGCATTGATGGTGATGGTTCCGGTGCTATCGCCAAAGTACACCGTTGCCCTATATGTGCCCCTGCTGACGGCTTTTGTGATACGCACCTCAATCCTAACATTCGTCGATCCGGATAGGGATATGGGGTACCTATCCAGTGCTGTCAGCGTGATGCCTTTTTCTGGCGATGGAAGTGAAGGAGCATACACGGTCATGCTCTCGTTTCCAGCAGTTTTCAGGGTAAGTGTCACAGTCGCTGTTCCCTCCAGATCTTTGATCCTGCAGGAACCACTGCTCACGGAAAGCCCTGCCTGCGCGGTCTGCACGAGCACGAAAAACACCACAAACAACAATATAGCCTTCCTCACCGGATCACCTCGTTTCCGAGCAGGGTATCCTCGACCGCATGAGTCCATCTGAAGAGCAGACCGAGCACACACACGAGCATCACAATGAACACCGTGACAGATACCGCAGCATACTTCAAAAACAGATCAACAAGTTCTGCATGGATGCAATCGATCTCGGCAAGTTTTTCGCCGATCTCTGAAGCTCTCTCGTCGCCATGTTTCTGGTATATCTTATACACAGTAGAAAGTTCCCTCTTCGATGTTCTCGCTGACAGAATCCCGGTCGCAACCGATATAAAATTGCCAGAATGGTTCAGCCCGTATAAAGACTGATTAAATTTTGTTTCTCCAACAGCTAATGATTCATTCGCAATCTCCATATCAAACTGATATTCAGATCTCAATTCTTTAACCTTCAGGTCGAGATAGGTAGTTTTTGTGATATCCTCTGCCTCTCTGTACGCAGAAAGAGCATGCTCGTAATAATCGATCGCCAGGCGAGTATCATTTTCGCTATCAGCCAGTCTTTCAAAATATTCTCCCTGATCCGTGAAAAAATGTGATAACGCAGTTTTCGGATAAAACGCGATGAAATTCTCCTTAGCCTGTGGATATCCTTCGAGAGCGTTTATGTCATTCTTGAGACCTGTTGCACGGGTCAGTGCTTCTTCGTGAGAATGAGGATCGTCCTTTGATGCAAGATCATTGATCCCATCGAATTTCTGAAGAATCCCGTTTGGTCCTGATGCGATATTCACCCATTTCCTTGTCGATTCGGTAACCTGATCAGGCGAAAGGGTTTGCAGCGTGATCAGGATCTGTTTGCGCATGAGATCGAGTTCCTGGTACCTGGCAAGTACCGGAAGATTGATCTTGCTCGTCTGCTCGACCAGTTCCCGTTTTAGTGCATCATCTCCGAGAACTGGCATTGCAAGCATACACAGTATCAGGATGGCTGCCAGCAGATTGATCGCTCGAACCATAATATAACCACTACGAAAAATCATATATGCATTGCGGTTGATCCGTTATATATGGCAGTTTTACTGATCGGCGCAGGAAATGCCGGAAGTGCGCTTTTGGATGCGGTTTGTGAGCGTGGAGCAGGGAAGAATCCAAGAATAGCGATCAACCCGAGAGTCGCATTCGAACATGTTCGGAAGAAGGAGCAGTATGTGCTGACCGATAAAGGGTTCTTCCGATCCGGCGGCGATGTGGTTGGCAGGCGGGATTTTAAGGATGTTTCCGCGTCCGCATCTGCAATGGAGTCGTATGATGCTGCGCTGCTTGAACTACTGAATGATAACATCGAAGGTGTCGATGCTGCAATCCTGTTTCTCGGGTTCGGCGGAGTCGCAGGAACCGGAATATCGCCAACTATCGCACGCGCGTTGAGCGATCTCAGCATACCGATCATGGTCTTTGGTACGCTCCCGTCTCCGGGTGGTGCGGATACGGATATGCGTGCACAGTACCGGAATGTGAGTTATGCAATCGAACATCTCAAACGATACACTGATGCATTCGTCCTGATGGACAACCAGCGCATCGCCTACACCGATAATATCGACAGCATGTACCCGCGATACAACCAGTATGCTGCTGCTGTTGTTTCCGATATCCTCTCCGGATCCGATCCAAAGATGTCCACAGCATCAAGTATCGGTGTAAGGGATGTGATATCCTCTATATCTCTCCCGGGAGGTGGTTTTTCTGCCTTCGGCCGTGCAAGCGTCCTGTCAAAGGATTTATTTCATTATTTCATCCCGATCGGCGGACATAAGCCGATCGATGTGCAGACCATGATCGGCGTCGCTGTTGAGAAACTATCCATAAACGTGGATACAAAAGACGCCCAGAAGAGTACGGCACTCTTCAGGGTGCCGCCGTGGTATATGAAGAAGGAAAATGCGATAGATACAGGGTCAATAGAGAGATTTCAGCAGGAAAATTCATCATCAGGTCACTATCTAGGAATCTCTCTTACAAAGAGAAGTCTTGTCACGCTGACATTGCTGCTCACATACACAGATCTGCCAAGACTGCGCGAGATCAGGGATGCTGCTCAATAGTACACTCGATTGCCGAGGCTACAATATCTCATCAAACACCAGATCCTCCCATCTCCGCTCCCCGATTACGATCTCGAATTCAACCGGCGTCAGCATCGGTGCCGGGAACAGCGCAGCATCATCGATTGCAATCCGCGGACACGCTGTATTCACATATACATCGAGATCATAAGGCAGCAATGTCTCTGGCGTAATCATGTCCATCATCAGAATGTGCGCATCCAGATCATGCTCTTCTGCCATGTAACGCAGATCATAAGCGAGATCTCTTCTGCACTGACCGATCTTCGTGGAGACGATGATCCCTACTGATTGCGCATCGAGTGATCGTTCGATAGCAGCGCACCGCTGGCGCAGCACTTTATCAGCGTCCGGTCTCCTGATCTCGTTTATCAGTGGGTCTGCGATCCAGACGGTTTTTCTGGTCACAAGCGATACCCCAAGCGCATGAAAATTCCCTGTGCCGATATACAGATACTCATCACAATCAGGCACAGCAGAAAAATTGCATCCGAGAACGAGTCCGGGATATGCGATGCGCGTGTCGCCGCTGCTGACTGTGCTGTGTATGTCATGCTCTCCAAGATACTGCTGCACATCGTAAAGCTTGTGTACGAACTGAACCGTTGAGATGAGCCCTGTACTGCCGCTCACAACTTTTACTGCCTTCTTTAGTACCGGAAGAAGATCGATATCTGATTCTACCTCGATGAAGATCACATTCTTCACTCTTATGTTCGGTATCTCTGCATGTCCGAAATGAAACAGAAGATCAACCGACTCAAGGAGTCTGGTATCGATGTCACATGCGCCAAAACAGGAGTTCGCAGATATGATAACCCTTGAATCTGTACGGCTCTCAATTTCCCTTGATATCTCGATCGCCTTTCGCTTGAAACCATCCGGAAACTGGAGTCCAACGGTTCTGGCGCAGTTTTTTTTGATCGTATCTACAACGTAATCCAGATCAAAGTTATATATCATATCCTTCCTGGCAGGAAGTACTTCTTGATCAGGGTACCGCATCTCGAGCAGGTGATCATGAGCCAGTCACCAACCATCTGCTTCTCATAATGCTCAAAGATTGATGCTCCGCAGTTCGGGCATGAATAATATTCTTTGAAATAATAATTATAAAATGTCGGATTGTTCTGCAGCCATTCCAGAACCAGCAGCATACGTTCGAGATACTGCTGTCGCGGTCCTGCCCCTGCTTCCACAGCGGTTTCCAGCCGATCTTTGACATCCTTAAAATACCTCTCCGATTTCTCACGGATTCTCTTATAATCTGTTACATATTTAATACTATCTTTTAAATATTTTGAATACATCTCTCCTACGCCGGTTCCCTTATGTGTAATCGTCCTCAGGAAGTACTCGCTCATCAGATCTTCCATCAGATCGAAACATTCGGTGCAGATATCATAGCCCTCGTAATGCGTCGAATCCAGTTCGTTGTGACAGATGATGCATCTCTTTCGTTCCATGAAATTAAGTAAACCTTATGCTCATTTAAAGGTATGTTCATGGTATGAAGACACTTGTGACAGGTGGCGCAGGTTTCATTGGATCGCATCTCTGTGATCTTCTGCTGCATGATCATGAGGTGATCTGTGTGGACAATCTGCTCACCGGAAGCAGCAGCAACATAGAGCATATTGATTCTGATGATTTCACATACATCCGGCATGATGTGACAGAACCGCTGTACATCGACCAGGATATTGACTTTATCTTCCACCTCGCATCCCCTGCAAGCCCGATCGATTATCTTGAGCTTCCGATCCAGACATTGAAGGTCGGTGCGCTCGGAACGCACAACATGCTCGGACTGGCAAAGAAGAAGAATGCTAGATTTCTGCTGGCATCAACATCAGAAGTATACGGTGATCCGCTTGTGAATCCACAGCCAGAGACATACTGGGGAAATGTGAACCCGATCGGACCAAGAGGTGTTTATGACGAGGCAAAGAGGTATGCAGAAGCGATCACGATGGCATATCACCGCTATCACGGCATGGATACAAAGATCGCACGCATATTCAACACTTATGGACCGAGGATGCGCGTGAGCGATGGACGTGTTGTACCCGCGTTCATATCTCAGGCACTCTCAGGCAGACCCTTAACCGTATTCGGGGATGGGTCGCAGACCAGATCGTTCTGTTACGTATCCGATCTGATCGATGGGCTTGTGAAACTGGCATTCTCTGGTTACAATGAGCCTGTGAACATCGGAAATCCGGATGAGATATCGATTCTCGGGTTCGCAGAGAAGGTGCTCGCAATAACAGGAAGTAACTCCCCAATCGTTTATAAGCCGCTGCCTGTGGACGATCCAAAGGTCAGAAGACCTGATATTTCCCTTGCCGGTAGAGTTCTCGGATGGGAGCCGAAGATCGACCTGGAGACTGGTTTGAAGGAGACAATTGGATGGTTTGGGAAGTTTGCTCAAACAGGTATTTCAGATGGCACAAGGGCTTGATCCTTTCGATCCTGAAACGATCGTTTAAACCACCGGTCACCGAATCAGGGAACATCGTTGTATCCATTTAAGAAAACCCAATAACATCACCTCGCAAGAACCATCTTCAGAAAAGCACCCATGCTCTTCCGGTTCATCAGCAGCCTTCGAAGAACGACCGATGGATGATCCATATCTCCGTATCTTGTGATCATATCCAGCAGTTCATCGTCATCCAGCACTTCAATTAGCCGGTTGATCCTGTAATCATCGAGATGTGCCATCCATTCATTGATCTTCTTTCCGATTACCAGTTCTCGCCCGATCACTGCCCTCCAGCGTTTATCGTATTCGGAAAGTCGTTCGGCAGATGTGTCCCCATCCATGACTGCGTGTGCAGCTACCGTTCCTGCGATCTTCGCACACACAGCACCAGGATATATGCCTCCACCGGATGTCGGCTTGACCTGCCCTGCCGCATCGCCGGTGATGAGCACGCCATCGGATGCTGTTCTCCGCGGTACGCCGATCGGAATTGCGCCTATTACGAGATCAGTGATACCAGCGCCGCGCTTCTGAGATACGACCCGGTGCCGCGATAACAATCGCTGGAGATGATCCCACGCATGTCCTGATCTGACAGCAAGCCCGATGCGTGCACTACCCTGATACGGGATCGCCCACGCAAAGAATCCGGGCGCACACGATCCGGGAAAGATCTCCACAAAACGAGCATCATCGAAATCATAGATCGTTTCGATCTGTGCGCCAGACAGGACCGTTTCAGGTCTGCCTATCCCAGCCGACCGTGCGACACGGCTCTGAACACCATCCGCTCCGATGACCACATCAGCCTCGATCGTATCTGGCTCACCCTCGATTGTGACATAAAGAATCCTCCGGTGTTTATGGATCTTCATATCAACAGCACGCGTGCGCATGAGGATATCTGCACCGGATCGGATCGCATTGAGAGCGAGCGTGCGGTCGATGTATCTGCGATCGACCACATACGCCTTGACCTCGCCACCTGATATGCAAATCCGCCGCCCATCGGGTGCATAGACGAACGCGCCATCAATCGGATGAAATTTACTATCCGGAGCTATTTCACACTCTCTGATCGCATTCGTACTCAATAGTCCTGCACACTGCACAGGAGATCCGATGGATGCGTGTTCCTCGATGATGAGTGTTTTTGCTCCGTTTTTTGCGGCGTACTTCGCTGCCAGACAGCCAGCAGGTCCAGCACCGACCACAACGACCTCGTAATCCATGATTTGCTATGATTATGATGCCTGATGAAGATCAATTGTTGCATTCATATTCTCCTGATCAACGGATGATACATCCTGGCATCTTCTCCGAAACTGATACAAATACGCAGTATACAAGTGTAGCGCATGAACACTGGCGCACAGAAACTCATGCTGCGCGTGGCAGAGGCGTATCACCAGGACGCGGGTAGAGATATCGCACGCATCGACAGGAATGTCATGGACATGCTCGGCATAAGTGGCAGAGATGTGATCGAGATATCAGGCAAAAAGAAAGCGTACGCCACTGTGCTGCCAGGCTATCCTGGCGATTCCGGGCTTGATCTGATACGGATCGATGGAAACACAAGGAGCAATGCTCATGCTGCAATCGATGATAGGGTCAGGGTATGCAGGGCAGCAGTAAGGAATGCGACCAGAATCACGCTTGCGCCGACCCAGTATACATCGTTTGTCGGCGGAACGCAATATCTGATACGGCATCTCGATGGCAGACCGGTTGTGAAGGGGCAGCATCTTCGGGTCGAAACTGTGGACAATTCGATTGTATTTATGGTTACTGCAACCCAGCCAGAGGGCGCGGTCGTAATAACCAGAAACACCAGGATCGTACTCAAGGAACGCCCGGTCAAAGATGGGGTGCATGCCGCAGAGATCACGTATGAGGATATCGGCGGTCTCCGGCGTGAGATTGATCTGATCCGTGAGATGATCGAACTCCCGCTCCGTCATCCAGAACTGTTCCAGAAACTCGGAATCTCCCCTCCGAGAGGCGTACTTCTACACGGACCCCCCGGAACCGGAAAAACGATGATCGCAAAGGCTGTGGCAGGTGAAACATCCTCAAATTTTATATCGATCAGCGGTCCTGAGATTGTAAGCAAGTATTATGGTGAGAGCGAGAAGCATCTTCGGGATATCTTCGAAGAGGCAGAAAAAGAGGCGCCGAGCATCATTTTCATCGATGAGATCGATTCGATTGCGCCAAAACGCGGCGAGGTTACAGGAGAGACAGAGCGCAGAGTTGTTGCGCAGTTGCTCTCACTGATGGACGGACTCGAATCACGGGGCGAGGTTGTCGTGATCGCAGCAACCAACCGCCCGAATGCTATCGATCCTGCGATGCGCAGAGGTGGCAGATTCGATCGCGAGATCGAGATCGGGGTTCCGGACAGCAGTGGCAGACTGGAGATACTGCAGGTTCATACGAGAGGGATGCCGCTTGATCCAAAAATTCCGGAAAAAGATTTCGATGATCTTGCCGAGATCACACATGGTTTTGTTGGTGCTGATATCGCATCACTCTGCAAGGAAGCTGCCATGCATGCGCTCCGGAGGATCAGGAAGGATATCGATCTCGAAGCGGATATTCCATCGGAACTGCTCGACCGGCTGATCGTAACAAAAAAGGATTTTTACGAGGCAATGAAAAATATAGAGCCATCTGCAATGCGTGAAGTATTCGTTGAGATACCGAAGGTCAGATGGACTGATATTGGTGGGCTGGATGCTGAGAAGCAGGAATTGATCGAGATCGTGGAGTGGCCGCTTCGCTATCCCGAGATATTCGAGGCGATAAACACGAATCCGCCGACCGGTGTGCTGCTCTTTGGTTCTCCTGGCACCGGAAAGACCCTGCTTGCGAAAGCAGTCGCTACTGAGAGTTCTGCGAATTTCATCAGCATCAAGGGACCTGAACTGTTGAGCAAGTATGTCGGAGAATCAGAGAGAGCCATACGAGACCTGTTTCGCAAGGCAAGGCAGGCATCTCCAGCGATCATATTCTTTGATGAGATCGATTCGATCGTACCTGCGCGTGGAAGCAGCGCTGATACCTTCGTAACCGAGCGTGTGGTCTCCCAGATTTTGACAGAATTGGACGGGCTTGAGGAACTGCATGATGTGGTCCTGATCGCTGCCACCAACCGCGTCGATATAGTGGATCCAGCGCTGCTGAGACCTGGGAGAATCGACCGTCTCATCCATGTGCCGATGCCGGATGAGGAGACGAGATCAAGGATATTCGAGATCCATCTTGAGGGTAAACCGCTTTCAGATGATATTTTTATACCATCGCTCGCAAAAAAAACAGAAGGCTATTCTGGCGCAGACATTGAGGCTGTGTGCAGGGAGGCAGCAATGCTTGCGCTGCGTGAGGCAATGTTCAAAAGGGGGACCTCCGTGGATGTGAAGACACTTGCGGACGCAATCAGGATTACGAGGGAACATCTCGATCAGGCAATTGCATACATGCGTCCCGCGAAGGTGCAGGAGAACCATTGTAACGCTGGTGTTGGATCAAGCACAGATGAACATTGATACATGT
>PIXW01000120.1 GCA_003601535.1 ANME-2 cluster archaeon | reverse complement strand
GACGTGTTACCACCATTGGAAATCATAGCACTGAACAGTGCATCGATGCTGTGATCGCCACGACTGGATGTTCCATCGGCAGGAAGAATCTGATACTGATCCAGGGTACAAACGAACCGCTATGGTTTGCGTTCTGCAGAAAGGATACAAAGAACTGTGTTTATATCGTGGTGAATAGTACTGTCAATATTGACAGCACCATTCAGGAATTTGCTCTGGTTCCGGATGAATCGCTGTTCAAAATATCAAAGCACAACATCGATGTGGATCGGTTATTTGAATCTCCTTCGCAGTGGGATCTGATCGAAGAAGATCTTGGTGAAGCGAACGCTTTCAGCGTGGCGACACTGACAAATGCGCTGGATATGGATCCGCCAGCCAGTCTCATTGCATGCCTGCGATCACATAATAAGATCACTCCAGAACTCATTTCCGGTTACATTCTTGCAGAATATGCGAGAAAGGAACTGCCAGTCGAAAATCCAAGAGATCAGGAGTATATAGTCGTGTCTCTGCACGGCTCAGCGCAGGACGATGCGATCATGACCCTCCTTGATGCCACGCCAGGCAGATCAGGACTGTTCATCAGGCATAGCGAGCAATTACCAGCAGAATTCAGGAACGCATCTTCGATATTCATACTATGGAATGCACGGATGAAACGTGGAGAGGGCATGGTCCTGGCATTCGACACCGAAAAGGTCATTGAACTGAGCGATGCAGATCGAGAGAATGAACCCCTGCACCGATTAAAAATTATTATGTGGGAGATAAATCATCTGAATGATACAGAATTGTTTGTTTCACCAATCAAAACATTCAGAATAAACAATCAACAATTGATCAAACTCAAAGAGAAGAATCCAGTTGCAGAACTGGATGAACTGCCACGAGCGATTCCATATCGCCCAACAACAAAGTATGTGGATCTGACCGGGCGCAATCTGCCTCCGTGTAATATCAATATCGAATTAGAGAAGAAAACAGTGCACTGGATCAGGTATCTGTTAATTAAACTCGGCGTGGTAACCAGAATAACAGACAGGTGTCCGTATCTGAAACCAGTATCCGACTTTGTTGGCGAGGAAAATCTAACAATACTGCATCTTCTGGCATTCAGGGCATCAGATATAGCAATGGATCAACTGCATTTCGATAAAGGAGATCCAGACGTGCTCGCGTTCACGGATGCGGGGTATGTTGTGAATATTGATGGGTACAGCACTGAACAGTGCATCGATTCCATAACTGCAACGACTGGATGCACTGCAGGCAGAAATAATCTGCTGTTGATACATCGAAGTGCAGATATGCCATTGTGGTTTATGTTTTCGAGAAAGGATACAAAGGATTTCATATATTTTTCTATAAGGAAACAGAAACTGAAACAGTATCTTGATATAGAGCATGAATATGGCTACAATACAACGCTTCTAACAGAATTCATGAAAGAGCCTCCAGAAGCAATATTCAGAACAATCGTTAAGCATAACATCGGAACCGATGCACTATCTGCCAATACTTCTTCGTGGGACAATATAATATACGATATCAGTACAATAAATGCGATGGGAGTGGCAACCACGACCAATGTGCTTGCATGCGATGTCCCGAGTCGCCTCGCGTCATGCGCTGAGTTTCACACACGCATCTGCCCTGGCACGCTCTGCGGATATCTGATCTCCGAACACATAAAAGAGGAACTTCCAATCAATGGCGAAGCTGAACGATATATCGCTATACCAATGTCCATCACCTGCAAGGATGATGCGCTCATCACACTGCTCGGAATGTTTTCCTGGGACTTGTTCGCCAGAGAACTGCCACTGGAGCAGGAAGAAGCGCTTCTGCCAGAAAACGAAACAGTACCAGGGATAGCCATGCTACGCGATATGAATTTCACAGAGAAACAGATCGATCTACTGCTGAGAGAAAGTCATCTGTTTAACTGGAGTAATGTCCCTGGAAATGATAGTGAGAGACTTATAAGATTCCTCGCAGACGATCTTGGTATCGACTGGGCGGAAAACGCAAAAATCCGCAAGATAAATGACGGTAGGGCCATTCGCATCCTCGGGGACAGGGAATCGGCCAGAATAACGATTGATGAGGGGAAGGAAAAGGCAATTCTTAAGATCAGGGGCGGCAGAGCATACAACCTGACAGTCAGAAAGTGGAACGGCAGTCTGAACATATACACGGAGGAGAAAAAGAGGTACAGCGCAACCATTGATACAGGATTCTCAAGAATTGCCGGACTGTTTATAAAATGGAATGAAACAACAGATACTGGAGAGGGGATTGCTGTTACGATCGATATGAAAAAAATCAACGGAATGAGCGGAGTGAATTACACCCGGGGACCATGGTGGCTATGGAGACTTCCTGAAGGTTCGGATATATCAAAAACGCCCTTTGCAAACAGAAACGATCCTGGCTGGAAATGGAGAACTGAAAAGTCGGCATGGATGGCAGATCATCTGGATGAACTTGGAAAATATGTTAAAACCGTAAAACGGTTTAAACTGAATAATTCTGAAGAACTATCCGGACTCATATCAGATGATGCGGATCCTCTGGTGAAGGTGGGCATACTAAATCAATCCGAGTGACCTTGCGCAGAGCGTGGTGAGGTCCTCTACCGATATGTGTCCATTGCCATTGTTGTCAGATAGCGTCAGAAAACAGCACGGGCATGATGTGACCAGAATGTCTGCATCAACATCCTTTGCATCCCCTATGCGCACCTTTGCGATCGTTCTGGTCAGATCCGATACCCCCTCCTTCAAAGCATTGCCGCCAGCGCCGCAGCACCGCTGAAATTCACGATTTCTTTCCATCTCGACGAATTTGATACCTGGAAGTCTTTTAATGGCGGATCTTGGTTCTTCATAGATACCCATATACCTTCCAAGATGGCACGGATCATGGTAGGTGGCGATCTTATCGATCTGATTCTTCCATTCTGCCTCTCCATCAAGCAATTCAGATATGAACTGCGAGATATGAACGCATTCGAATGGCAGTTCTTCCCCGTAGTACCTGGGCCACTCAGTCATACTGACATGATAACATCCAGGACATGAAAACAAAACTTTTTTAACGCCTTTCTCCTTCAATGCCTCGATATTTTTCCTTGCAAAATCCCGGGCGATATTTTCTGTATCTCGCTGCCCGATTGAGATCAGATCCGCGCAGCAGCACAATTCATCTTCACCGAGCATGGTGAATGGTATGTTAAATTCCTGCAGTATCCTCACAACCGAGACCGCATGCATCGGTGCCTTGTATGCCACCGTGCATCCAACAAAATATGCGATCTCAGCACTCTCGCTCACATTGATATCATCTGGCAGCCAGCTCAGCCGATCCTTCTGCTCTGCCTTGTATGGATTTCCATATTTTGGTACAACTTCTGTGAAAAATTTCTGTGAGCGGAGCGGTCCATTTCCTCTATTCACAAGATTGGTGCGTAATGAGTCCCACAATCCTGTGAGGTTGATCCCTGCCGGGCATACCGTGCTACATATCCCGCACGCTGCGCAGTGGTACAGACGATCAGAAAACTCCTGAATCACGGATTCCGGTATCTTCTTTGGAGAGAACAGTCTTGCACGCAAGCCATATCCTGTATTCATGAATTGCTTCCATTCATGGATCTTATCTCTGGGCGTGTACTCTGTTTCTTTTGAAGAATTGAATCCATCAGGGATGAATATACCTCTGCTTATCACGTCATATACAGGGCACCATTTCAGGCATTCGCCGCATCTGGTGCACGCATCAAATTCCATCAGTTGCGTCGCATTCAGACCGTCTGTTGTCACACACGCCTTCTGCATGATGATACTCCAGAATCAGGTTATGGATTCTGCCAGCGATTCTGGCAGATCGCATCTCATACCTCCTGAACACATCAGAACAACCGTCTCATCTGGCTGGATCACTCCTGATTTCAACAGATGTTCCAGACCGGAAAGCGCGGTACATGATTCAAGCCCGACATCTGGCACACCATCTTTGTGATACAATTCCAGCAACCCTGGAATCTCCTTTAATTCAGACTCCTTTCCACCTGAAAATCCATATTCGAAGACTGTACCCGCTCTTATGAGATGCGGGTATGAGAGATACAATCTCGGATTGCCGATCCCGAGCACATGGGTATCGACCGCTTTTTCGGTTGGATCGCTGTAGCCCTTGAATGCCCTGACCATGGGCGCGCATCCCTTTGGCTGGATGCCAGCCAGTCCCGGAGCGGTTCCATAGCGTTCCATGCATGCTTTATGAAAACCATACAAGCCAACACCACTGCCAACCGCCTGCACATACCAGTCAGGCACCCTCCCAAGATCCTCAAGGACTTCGAAACCAATTGTTTTTATTCCTTCGATTCGCAACTGGTTATAAAACCCGTATTCGAGAGGTGTCCCGCTTTTTTTGGCAAAGGATATGGCATTTGCTATCGCCTCATCAAAGGTGATCCCTGAGTATATCACTTTGACATATTCCTCATCGATATCCGAGCGCAGTTCATCAAACATCCGTTCCCAGCGCTCGCGGGCATTTCCCGGGATGTAGATATATAATTTCATTCCAGCGATGGAGCATGCCCTTGCATGAGCAAGCCCGCTGTCGCCTGTGGTTGCGGTAACGAGTTCGGAATATCCGAGCTCCCTCATCCTCGATACTGTCATAAACGCCTCTCGATCCTTGAACGTTCTGGTTGGCTGCACAGCCTCGACCTTTATATACAGGTTTTCCATTGGATTGTCAGGCGAGATCTCTTTTGCTATCTCTTTGCTTTTAAGAAAAGGCGTCTTTTTCATTCCAAGATCCAGGGCGTAGTCCAGATCATTCAATGGAAGAACCTGATGATACTTCCATGGCGAATCCCCAAACGATTGGTCTGGAAAGTCTGTCAGATCTATACTGTGATATCTGAAGGGCAGAAGCCCTCCGCATTTGCAATTTCTTACGTAACCATTGCTGTATATCGCACCGCAGTCGATGCATTGTTGATAAAATTTCGTCATCTTCGCCTCCTCATAAAGGACGCAACACATACAACACAACTAATGATTTTAAACCTTTCGCTTGGATAGAGATATCATTTTGTTACTGATAAGACAAAAGTGTTAAATACCTGTAAGAAATTTGTTATGCCATTTATGATTATAGAGGATGCGGTATGACAGCAGAGAAACGATCACCATGGATACATGCATGGTATGATGAGATCGAGCCGATCAGGGTTCTTGATCCCTCGGCATGGAAGGTCGGATCATCCGCGGATAGAGATCAGGTGTTTCTGATTCATCTCACCGATGTGATGAAATACAACGGGCATCTCTGTCTCGGTCTTGCGCGCGGGTATCGCGCTGCTGAGATAGCATTTGAGGAGTTGTGTGATGGAATTCCAAAAAGAGGTGATTTCAGGGTGAAATTCGATAGAGATACCTGCATGGTGGATGCTTTCGCATATATCGCTGGTATCAGGAGTGATTTTGGGAGGCAAAATCTCGGAACGATTGAGATTGATAAGACGAATGCAATAACAGGAAGAGATGTTTATGTTGTGCATCGAATCTCAACAGGCGATACTGTTGAGGTCATCATGAATTTCGGTGATTTCGAGGATTTCGATGAATTCTGGGAACTGAAAGAGAATGCTCGATCCCTGCACGGAGAGAATCTCGAACGATACAACGAACTCATGCAGAGACTGAGTTATGACGTGCTCACCATGCCGAGGGAAGCATTTATCGAGGTTCGGCATCTATAAAATTACATGCGTTTCGAGTTGACCACCTTATGCTATATGATCTGTGCTGCATTGCTGTTTATAATAGCATACACAAAGGTCGGGCAGAAGGAGGCTGTTTATGGCGTAAAATCATCTCTTGCCCTTTTTTTTCAGATACTTCCGCTGATCATCGCTGCGATGATCATGGGCGGCTTGATCCAGGTGATCGTTCCAAAGGAGCTCATTGAACAGTTTCTTGGAACAGGTTCCGGTATCAGAGGCATCGTGACCGGAGGCGTCGCTGGCAGCGTTATGCCAGGACCTCCTTACGCGTCGCTTCCGATCGTGGCATCACTGCTCAGGTCCGGAGCAGGCATTGGTCCGATGGTGGCACTGGTCACAGCATGGGCGCTGTGGAGGATCAATCTCATCCCGCTTGAAATAGCATTTATAAGCCCAAAATTTATGGTGATCCGTTTTTTTGCAACGTTCATCTTCCCGGTAATAGCTGGATTGATCGCCCAATTAATTATCATGCGATTTATCACCTATCCCTGATGTTTAATCGAAACCTTTATCTAATTCATGGTAATCTGGTTTGTTGGTTCGCATCATGGACATTGAAAACCAAAAAGGAGGTAAACACAATGAATAAACACGTAATATTCGCCCTGATCATACTGCTGTG
>PIXW01000119.1 GCA_003601535.1 ANME-2 cluster archaeon | reverse complement strand
TCATCCAATGAACGACTTAACCACTGCTTTTGCAGTGCCAAAGAGCGAAGGCAATGCAAGAGCAGAGGATGTTTCAAAGCATTCTGCAGTATCGCGGGGTGAGATTGCAGAATGTGGTTGTGAGGTGATTGGGCGGTCGGTCAGGTAATATTGTCCCAAAACCTCCTGGATCATACCTCGGCAGCACGCAGAAATCAGCACCCGTATCAGCCAAAACCTCATCTATGGTAATCCAATCGCTTGCCAGTTCCGAAAAGGCATCCATCTTGATGCGTGGTCTCTTTACAGTGTTGAGCACACCACTTTCCTCTTCTGCGTACGGAAATTCTAGCTCCATTTCAACACACCAGAATCTTTTCTGTTGTCCGCCACGCTATCGCTATCTCTTTTCCAGGATTTTGTTCTCTGATTTCGAAATATTTCTCTTTTGGATCCCGTCCTTCCCAAACCACCTTTCCGTCAACCTTTATCACATATCCAAATTTTTCTTTCATCTCCAGATCGCCACCTTTGTTTCTATCTTTTTTCTGTATCACGATGCACAAGGTATATATGTTTTTTTCACAATGCCAGTACTTCCGGATGGTGGAATCAGCGGCAGTCAGAGCGCAATCCCAGAAGCATATTGGCAATCTCGGCTGGGCACAGTTGATTATCACGAACCGATTCTCTGTCTCTGATGCGATGGCTCTGGCACGTCCATGAATTTTTCTGGTGAGCCGCTTGCCCACCCTCATTCGTCCCGGCCATGCACGTAGACCGTGTCCCCCGCCGCTGCGCCGCAGGTCGCATCCTCTAATCGGCGTTCCCGCGCCCGGGACTACACATCCCACTCAAGCACCAGCGCCCGACACCACGCCTGCCGCAAGCACCGCCGCGATCGATCAACTCATCCCGCCCCCTGCTCAAGTTTGCGGATGTGTGGCAGGTTGTAACCTCACAGTTTTTGATCAAACTTTTGTGAAAAGTTTGCGCATCACCGCCCTGATCGCAAGCAAATCAAGTTTTGACTGCGGTTTTAAAATGCCGCGAACGGCATCAACAAACAAGATATTTCTCTTCACCAGATAAATCTCTTCTATAGTTAACATATCATAATTTTTATATTCTATGTTTGAAAACGAGTTCAGCGCATCAAGGACTCTTTCCTCCACAATCTCTATTTTCTTTCCTTTGTACTCCAGTTCATCACCAACAAGACGTAATTCGTTTATTACCGTCCTTATCTGGCTCTTTCTTACCTCAAACATCTTATGAACTTTTTCTTCCATGCTTTCATTATTTATCCTTGTGTTTATCAGTTCCACGAGGCAGACTGGTTTGCCTCCGCAGTATTCCCATGCAAGTTCTTTCTCTTCGTAACTGAATCCGTACTCATCCAAAAAATCCATCGTTGTCGCGTAATCAAAGTCGTCTACCCGAATATGCCTGCTTCGCCCGGAGAGCATCGCTTCAGAGTAAACCTGCTCGATAAAAAGCGAATCAGAAGTGACCACAAATACATGCGCCAGATGCTTTTCTTTTGTCAATCGTATAAAGAAGTTGAATAGTTTGTAGATCAAAAATTCATCGATCTTCAGATCTCCGATCACCTGCAGCTCATCGATTATCAGCACCGGCACACGTTTTTTTGATATCTCACCAAAGAAACGTTCGATGTATTTGAACATATCTTTACTTTTATCTTTTTTCTCAAATATCTGTTCAAACAGGTTTAGCGGTATCGGGATTCCACTGAGTATCTTCAAATCCTTGATCATCGATTGCGCATACTCAGAAACGTTATCGATCACGCCCCCCTCCTCGATCTCAAATAGCACATTAAGGAAATCTTCATAATCTGTGATAAATCTCCCGCGAAGGTTAACATAGAATGGGACATACTTATCAGATAGTTGCCCTATCAAATGATCGATCAACGTGGTCTTCCCAGAGTTTATCGGTCCGTAAACGAACGTGATCAGGGATGGTTCGGAATCTATAATATCCATGATCTCTTTCTTCTCCCTCTCCCTATCGTGAAATTCTATTCGTTTCATATTCTCCTCCTCATACTGGTTAAAATCTGATGATTTCAATTCTGCGCCAATGCATCTGCAGACGATCCACAGACACAGTTACAACTGATATTCCAGCGATCGTTTGTTCCAATGTTATCACCTCTTATAGTTCTATCGCGCCAGCCACTGCCTGCAGGATCATGAGCGCGTCGAGAGATATTACGCGGTCGTCACTATTAACGTCAGCGACTGGGTCGTATTCGCCGCCGATTGCGATTTCGAATGCGAAGCATCGCCGAAGGCAGCACAATCACCGCGTCTGCTGGAGTGATTCTGCCGTCAGAGTTGAGGTCGCCTCTCTTGCTCATGGGCAGGCTCGGACCGCCATCATCCACGATCACGCCATTCGCTGCGAGATCATCGCCGCCGATGCCGCCGTCTTTCAGCGTTATGACGATGATTCGATCCCCATCATCATCACTGACCGGAATCTGACACCAGTGAGGCGTCGTGTCATCCGTTGTCGGTACATGCTTCCAGTATCCTGTTCCTGCTGGCACGTCGTGAGGGAACGCCAGCGGGATGTTGACGCTCTCTCCGCTGGGGATGCCTGTGATGTTGAAACTGAAGAATCTATAGACCGGATTCAGACTACCAGGCATATCATCAGGCGGGAGTGCAGCAAGATCTTCGATGATGCCAGCACTGCTGTCGAGATAGACCTCGCCTTCGCCTGTGGCAGAATCAACAGGGGTTCTTGATGGTGTTGATCCGAGCCGGAAGCGGGTTATTTCGGGAGGGAGCCAGCGGATGCCTGTGAATGGGTATCTGTCAACGCTTCCGCGCTCCGGATCGCAGTGCCTTCGGCGCTGCTGCGCAGAGTGGCAGCCCCCGCCCGGCCCGCGCTGGGACGTGAGCCACGGTGGCAGCGTCACCTCACAATCCTGACCGTTGCTAGGATATTTTTGATCAACCTTCTTCTGAAAAAGGTTGGCGCTCACGACCCTGCAAAGCAGTGGCTGAGAACATTCCTCACTCCGCCACCTGCACCCTGATCAGGTTGGTCGTTCCAGAAACGAAGATGGGAACACCAGCTGTTAACACCACCCGGTCCCCGGTATCAACGAACCCGGCAT
>PIXW01000118.1 GCA_003601535.1 ANME-2 cluster archaeon | reverse complement strand
CAGACTCGGGAGAACCGGTGACCGGGTGACTGTGCATACCACAGGCGGAGACTTGCGTGTGACAATCGCGGAGGACGGCGTCGCGTTCATGGAAGGGACAGCTGTGCGGGTGTATGAGGGGACGGTTTTGGTGTGATAGAATAGGCTACCCGTTGCAAATCCGTTGAAGCATCATCTCAACACGGGAATGACCGATAACCCCTTTGTTCAATCTCTTTTATTCCGCCAGCCTCAAGAAATACCCCTTCCATGGTCACCTCCCCGATCACGGTCAGTTCACACGCATCCTCCGCATCCGATAATCTCTCTGGCGCAACCGTAAACAGCAACTCAAAGTCCCCTCCTGCATACACTGCCAGATCCGTATCGATTTCTGGCAGCACTGGAAGCGAGTCTGCCCATATCACAAATCCACATCGATTGATCTCTGCCAGTTGATACAATGATAATGCGAGTCCATCGCTGTTATCCATCATTGAGGTGACTGCTCCTGACTCTGCAAGCCTTGTCCCCTCCTTTATGCGTGGAATTGGCTCAAATAATTTTTTTATTGCGGTTGAGTCCTCGATTCCATGCGCGAGTGCTTTCATGCCAGCACCTGCTGTGCCGAGATATCCTGTGACACAGACCAGATCGCCGATATTCGCGCCCTTCCTCCGGAGGATTCGGCCCTTTGATATCCGTCCGAGCGCCGTTCCGGAGATCGTCAACTCCTGATGTGAATCGGTATCCCCGCCGATGATTCGTGTGCCGCATTCGGATGCACATGCATTCATCCCGTCGATCATCGAATCAACGAATGCGGGTTCAAGGTCAGGAAGACCCATCGATACGAGTACCCCGCAGGGATGCGCGCCCATCGCAGCAATATCGCTTAAGGTGCCTGCAACGCACATCCATCCGATCTGCCATGCAGCGATCCCCTCCGGAAAATCGGTCTTCCTGTGAAACATATCTGTGGTTGCGACCAGATATTCGGTATCTGTGAGATCGAGGATGGCGCAGTCCTCAAATTCGATATTCAGGTGCTCTATGATCTGTGAAACGATTGCGGTTTCACCGAGTTCGTAGATGGTCATGGTAACATCAATTAAGATCATATCAGATAAACCATCCAACGATGATCACAATCACAGTCGTCACCAGAGGCAGGTATGGGCAGCGTGCAATCCGGACGATCAGGGAGAAGACGGACTTTGAGGTAATTGATGTCCCTCTTCCCAAATATCTGCCAGATTTTATCGAGGATACGGCGCCATATACAGAAAATGCAGATCTATCGTCTGATCTGGTCATCATCTTTGCGCTCCATCCGGATCTCACACCAGCATTTGCAGCGTGCGCGGCAGAGTCAGGCGCAGGTGCGATCATCGTATCAGGAAGCGATACGTATGAACTCCGGAAGATCAGGGATCGATATCAGATACACATCCATGCAGATGAGATCTGCTGCTCGCTTCTTCCCTGCGGAGATCCGGTCATCGATGAATTCACAGAGATTCTTGGAAGACCCCGGTTCAAGATAAGTGTGAATGGTGGTGTCATCTCAGATGTTTGCGTTGTGAGAGGCTCGCCATGCGGTGCGACATGGTGGGCAGCGTCGCAGCTCGCAGGCACTCCGGTTGCGGATGCACCCGCGAGAGCAGGGCTTCTTGTGCAGCAGTATCCATGCCGTGCTGTGCGCGGCACTCGCGGCGGGATTCACAGGTCAGCAGCGATCCATAAGAAGGCGGTCGAGGATGCGCTGGCAGATGCCGGGCGATTCGACCGTGAAGAGCATGATCATCAGTAGTAGATGTATATGCTGAAATACTGGATATTGAAAGAAAGACTTCATAAAATGATCTTTCCTGACGAAATTGTCCGTTTACTCGATGAAATGAACTCCAACAGCTTTCTCTGATCTTCACTTTTCCTTCCTTTTCCTCGCAGCCTTCGCCACCACCTGTTCAGAAAAGACGTTCAGAAGATTCATCAGCTTCTCGTACTGTGCGGTCTCGACATGCGAATACCGGATCGGCTTCTTGAATGCCTTCGTCTCCTTCTTGAGCTGGCTGTACAGATCCTTCGATCTCGAAGTGAGCGCCTCATCGGTCGTACCCTCGATGAGCATCACGCCGCCAGCGCCGTTCTCGTATGCATGGCTCACGATGTCAGCATCCAGCAGATGGATCGATGGCACCTGAATGAACCGGATAAGAGGCGAGTACTGTGTTCTGTTCACACCTGCAAGATCAGCAGCCGCATACGCTGCAGGATCGATGTACACGATAACACCCATTCCTGCGTCAAGAATTCCTTCTGCCTGTGCTTTCAACTCTTCACGCGTATAGTTGGCAATCTCAACCGCTTTGTTCGGACATACAGCCGCACAGATCCCGCACGCATTACATGATAGTGGATCGAGCACAGGTTTTCGGTCCGCGTCTGCTATCGTCAGTGCTCTGTACGGACACTCAGCAACACAGACACCGCAGCCATCACATGCATCCGATATCACTGGTTTTTCCGGCGAGATCGAGATCTTTCCCTTCCCAAGGAACCTGTGAATCTTGTGCGCAGCACCGATGGCTTCTGTCACCGAGTCGTGGATGTCCTTTGGTCCCACGGCACATCCTGCCACAAAGACGCCCGGATTGAGCGTATTCACAGGATCGATCTTGACATGCTTCTCTTCTATAAACCCGTCGCTTCCCACAGGAACCCCGAGCGAATCCGCAAGTTCCCGCGATCCCTTTGAGGGGATAAGCGAGGGGCAGAGAACGACCATATCGAACTCATCCTGTCCGATCTCACCAAGGAACGTATCCTCGTAGCGGACCTGCAGCCTGCCGCCATCCTCACCAGAAAGCGGATTCACCTCGGCCACACGTCCTCTGACAAAGTTCACTCCAAGTTCCTGTGTGTGGTGGTAAAACTCTTCCATGCGTCTTCCTGCCGATCGTATATCGATGTAGAAGATCGTGACATCCGCATCCGGGTTCATCTTCAGAACGAGCTGCGCCTGCTTCTGCGAATATGGACAGCAGACCCTGGAACAGTGCTTGTTCCCGCGGTTGAAGTCGCGGGATCCGACACAGAGAACAAACGCAACCTTCTGCGGCATGGTCCCATCCGACTTCTGCAGACGCATACCGGTCTTGCTCTTCGCAGAGAGCATATCCTCGAACTCGATTGCTGTTATCACATCAGGATGCCAGTAGCTGTACTCCTCAATTGTCATCGGATCGATCGACTCAAATCCTGTTGCAATCGTTATCGCTCCAACATTTACCTCGATCTCATCAGGCGCATCATCGAGTCTGATCGCGCCTGCCGCACAGACTTTCTCGCACAGACCGCACTCGATGCACAGATCCTTATCGATGATGTATGCCTGCGGGATCGCCTGCGCAAACGGTAGCGTGATCGCATCCTCCGGACACTTCTCTTCACATCTGCCGCATGATGTACACGCCTCGATATCCACGTACCTGGGCATGCGGCAAAGGGTTACTCTGTAATCACCCACGCTTCCCTCGACCGATGCAACCTCGGTCTGGGTGTAGAGTGTAATATTGGGGTGGTTGAAGACCGCAACCATCTTCGGGGTTAAAATGCACTGCGAGCAATCAAGCGTCGGGAACGTCTTTGAAAGCCCGATCATCTGCCCGCCGATGTATGGCTCCCTCTCGATGAGGATTACCTCGCGTTCATCCGCCATCTCAAGCGCAGCCGTAATTCCTGCAATGCCACCGCCGACGACCAGCACACTCTCTTTCAGATCTTTTGTGATTGGTTGCAGAGATTCGAGGTTCTGCATCCGTAAGATTGCGCCCTTTACCAGACCCATCGCTTTTCTCGTAGCCTCGCCGCGATCCTCATGCACCCAGGAACACTGCTCACGGATGTTTGTGATCTCAAGGAGAAGGGGATTGATACCTGCTTTTTGTGCCATAGATCGAAACGTCTCAAGATGGAGTTTCGGAGAACACGAACTGATCACCACCCGGTCGATCAATCCTTTCGTTATGTCATCACTGATCTGACCCTGCCCTGCGCTGCTGCACAGGTAATCCTGAACATTTGTTAGCGTCACGCCATCCATTCCAGAGACTTCATCTGCGATCTTCTCGACATCGACAACATCGCCGATGTTGCCTCCGCATCTACAGAGATATACACCGATATTTTTGCCGCTCATGTTTTCACCCAAACTTGTTATGCCACAGGTTCTTTAAGTTTTTCAAATGACAGTCCTGTTCTATCACCGGATTCGGATCGATTTCCAAGTTCTTTCGGTGGAGCAGTAAGTGTATGTCTGACGTGTATGCAGCGAAGGGTTTAAGTATGATGGGTGGTTTTACTACACGGATTGATGTGATTCTGTCATCATTTCTGCATGAATCACAATCAATCAACCATATAAAAGCATAGATTCATGCATATATTGCATGACCGAGATGAATGCCCTATGTCCCATATACTATCCACGCGAACAGATACCTCCGGATCAGAAGATTCGAGGAATACGCTGCATCACAGATACCCGCAATTATCAACATCCAGAATTAATTTATATTTATTTATTTTAGCATTACTATTCTCATTATACGATACGCTGAGTACCATTCTATGTATAAACATTCATGGTTATGCCGGTGAGGCAAATATACTTCTCAGATGGATCATGCAGAATTTCGGTGTGGCAGGTTTCGTTGGTGTGAAAATGAGCGTGACGTTGATCGTTCTGGTTACTGCTTACTATATCCTAAAAATGGATATTCATCTTGGACAAAATAATCCAAAAAAATTTTATGGTATCTATCTCGGAGTAATCCTGAGTAATGCTTATGCAGGTACCTCAAATACCGCTGTAGTAATCAAAAACAGCTCTTTTTATCTTTTGAATCTGAATTCCATGCAGATGGTACTGTTACTGATATTTATACCGCCGATTATACTTTTATTTTTTGATACACGATGATGCGGGCACGCCAGTGGTCGCCATCCGCCCGTTATCCAGTGATTCGGAGACTCGCCTCCTCCCCGCTACCCTGCAAGCGATGATCGTCTGCGGTATTGTCCGCTCCCTTCCGGGCCTAAACCGTTTTCCGCAGCAAAGATTAGCAAACCTGCCCTCCGGCAGACCTAACTATCAACGCCATCCCCGCAGGACGGAGATTCATTGTTGGGCATCCGATCTTAAATAGCGTTTGACACGTCTTCCACTGGCTTCGCCCCCCGCATATCGACGGTTTCGGGTTACAGGTGACGTCGAGTTACCCGGGCTAGCCCGCAATCACCTAATCTCACGGACGATCCTAATAAGGTTATCCATCCACCGGGACTGGGATATCTGGCGCACCATATACCTCATGCCAGTCGAGCACCTGCCGATAGGTGCGTACCGTTGACTGGCCTGCACTGAACATTGCTGCAATCTCAGCGTCGGTCCTGCCAGCATCTACCGCATGGATGAATTCATTGATGTCGAAAGGCGTTTCAAAGTCCCGCCATCGAAATAGACCCATCTTGATCCTTGCCCGTTCGACATTGCGCATCTTCTTCCGATCGCCAAGCGATACTGCAATCTCACTGTCGCTACAGTTCTGGTGATACAATTTAAATAGAGTCACCATTTCATCAAGCGTCAGTGTGGTCTTGATGTTCAGCGCACTAATAGCGTCTTTGATCGCCTGATCGGTGGCACCGTTACCCGATCGCAACGTGATCATCTGTTCGACTATTTCGTCATCGATCTCCAGCATTTCCGTTTCCTCGTTTGTATCATGTTTAGGGATATTGTGCGGCGCATTATTAAATCTCTTGCACCTGCCTGTTACTCCATCCCGAACACATTCTTCAGATAATACCCCGAATACACCGCACCCAGTGGATTGTGTGCAAGCACACGATCCTTTACCGCAAGCGTGGTCACAGGCGCATCCGAATATTTTGTAAATAGTATGTCATGCCCGATACAGAGTCCGAGAATGATATTCAGATCGGTACGCTCCTTATTCAGGACCCTCGCCTGTCCGAGTGGATTGCACATCGTCTCATGCGCTCTGGCGTCTCGAATCTTCACAAGCCCGAGATCGTCCTTGTCAATCCCGCCGACCTT
>PIXW01000117.1 GCA_003601535.1 ANME-2 cluster archaeon | reverse complement strand
GGCGCATCCGGCGACCGTTTTGGCTGGGCAGTGGCATGTGGAGATGTGAATAATGACAGTATCAGTGATGTGATCGTTTGTGCGCATGAGAATGACACAACCGATACCGGTGTTGTGTATGTATACTATGGGGGTGCAACACCTTCGAGTCACCCGGATGTTACCATCGATAACCCGAGAGGCACCGGAAAGTCCAGCGGATGGTTCGGTTACTCGCTCGCATGTGGTGATGTGAATGATGATACCTGTACAGACTTGCTCATAGGTGCTCCCGGGGTGGAGGAAAATATGACGTCCAATAGAGGCAATGCCTTCGTATACTATGGACCAATATCATCCGGGGATTATGGCAAGGATAATGAAAGCGTCAAACTGTACAATCCATACAACAGCAGCGATTTCTTTGGAATCTCTGTTGCATGCTTTGATATCAATGGAGATGGTACTTCAGATATCGTAATCGGCGCAAACGCGACCAATCGGACATACGTCAGGTTTGGGGATGCATCATTACCTCGCAAGATCAACACCGGCGGAAACGAGATGAATCTCACGCTTTATGATGACGAATCTAACTCCGAATTCGGAATCTCAGTCTCGCGAGCAGGCGATGTGAACAACGATGGCGCAGATGACCTGATCGTGGGCGCATCAGCAAACGACACCGCACACATATTCTATGGTGGCTCACTGCTGGATGAGTGTGCTGACATCAACCTGACCGGAGAATCAGGGTCCGGTTTCGGAAGATCGGTATCCGCGTCTGGTGATGTCGATAACGATGGATACGCTGGCGTGATCGTTGGAACGTCAGATGATCTGGCAGGGGCATTTTATGATGTTAATCTTGATGTCAGTCCGTTCAACCTATCAGAAAGCGATGCTGGTTTCGGTAGCGTCGTTTCGGACATCGGTGATGTGGACGCTGATGGGATTCCTGATATCGCGGTCGGTGCGCCCGATGACGGTAGGGTATACGTCTACACGCCGAGGTTTCCTGAGGAGCCGTGGCTTGCTGTCGGGAATGAGACTGATCTCGCTAACGGGAACGGAACAAAGGTGTGGGAGTACACGACTGTGATAAAGACAGACGACGGCAACCTTTCGGGTAGCGGCATCACGATCCCTGCTGGTAATTCCATAAACAAGACTCTTCCGATCTATCGGGAGATTACAAGCGATACCTTTCTTTCGATGAATGTCAGCACCACTGCTCCAACCAATGTCACAATATCGGTGAACGGTGTCGAGGTCAATGCCAGCAGTCCTGCCATCGATACGAGCGGAAACTGGGCATGGCACAATATCACACTTCCCGGGGATATCACCGAATGGAGGATCGGAGATAACAACATCACGATCAATGTCACATCTGGCACGCTGGAGATCGGTAAGGATAAATTTAATAAATCAATGATCCGTGTCATCCTTCCGATCACCCAGCCATTGAAGACAACAGAAACCACCTCTGACTTTGCTGATGCGATCAATGACTGGATGGACACGCATCCGCTCAATAATGCCACCACCTATCTCCTGACCGGACTCCCAAAATACCAGTGGATCAACCTATCGACCAATGATACCGGATGGGCTGTCCCGTTCCTGCTTCACTCAAATTCCTCAGGCGCAATCAACATGACGAACCTTTACATCAAAGCAACACCGTCACTGGACGAGAACCTTGACGCACTGCTTCCGGATTTCGTCGAGTACAATGTGATCTTCGCATATCTGGACACACTCACGAAAGGACATGTGTATACGTTCTCGGATGGCAGTTATGAGAATATCCTGAACTTTACGGATGATGTGATCAAGAATAACGATGGAAATCTCACCGCCCATATCCTACTTCCTGAGAACACAACCGAAGTATACATCGCAAGAATGGACGTGAGCGGAGATCCGGTCTATGATACTGCCGCAGCCGAACGCGTGAACATATCGACAAAGCACCAGCATGATCCGTGCATAGCAGTCAACAACTCCTCTGTGATGCTTATATGGACCCAGGACGATGGTGCCAATCAGCAGGTATATTCTGCGATACGCAGCATTTCTGCAAAACCCTGGTCACAGGCGGTTCAGGTGAATGCGTCATCAAATCGACAGCAGGCAGGCACTCTTGGAGTGAACAACTCTAACATGTTCGCTGCATGGGCAGAGGGGCATGGCGCAAACTGCCGCATCTACTATGCAGAGAATGGGATAGGAACTGAGGTAAATGCCTCCTCCGAAACCCAGACAGAACCATCGCTTGCCGTTAACAGTACAGGGCATGTCTTTCTCGCATGGACACAGGGATCTGGCGGAACCAGGCGGATATACTATTCCGAATACAACCGCACCGCATGGTCTCTTCCAGTGCCTGTGAATTCTTCCAGCCATGCACAGACCAGTCCATCACTTGCTGTGAACGAGACCGGCTGGGCGTTCCTCGCATGGGTGGAGGATTCTAAAAAAATATACTATTCCGAATACAACCGCACCGCATGGTCGCCCGCGATGCAGATAATGCAGATCAGTAGCGCTGCTCACCAGTCATCGCCCACGATCGCTGTAAACGATTCTGGCTGGGTCTTTGCTGCCGGAGTGCATGGAACCGGTGTGAACGAACGCATCTACTACTCCGAATACAACCGTACAGGATGGTCGACTCCGGTACGGGTTGGCGATGAAGTCAGGCAGACGAATCCTGATATTGCGATCGACTCGAAGAATCACACGCATATCGTATGGGAGCAGTCAGATGGTATTTATTATTCTGTGTACGATGGAAACTGGAGTACACCGATCATGATCACTGACGATGGTCAAAATCCAACGATCGCTGTGGATTCAGACGCCAATCCTCATATCGCATGGGAGCGCAATGATGAAATATGGTATGCCAGTGGGGCATCACAGACAAATTACGGGCATTATCCGAGACTGCCGTACATAGTTATCAATGGCACAAAGATATGGGAATATAATATTACAGAGATCAACTACAACGACACTTCGACAGAGTATCAGATGCCCCTTTGCAACGGATCCTCACTTTCCAAGACGTTTGACATTGACGATACCGTCGAGGGACCTGTCAATCTCTCGATCTATGCCGGCGGAAACAATTCGAGTTTTGATCTGTATGTCAATGACGTGTATGCGCGGTCAGGTTACACGAACGACACCGTGACAGAGCAGAATATCACAACCCCCCAGAACCTCTGGCGTAAGAACCGCAACACGGTGCGCATCAATGTGACATCGGGGTGCACCGACTGGTACTACACCAACTCGACCGGCAATTCTGACGATTGGTACTACAATCAGACAGATTACAAGTATCTTCCGGATGAGGATAATACATGGATGATCCGGTTGTATGGGCATGAGTATCGAGGCACAGAGACCACAGACGACTTCTCGGATGTGCTGAACAGATGTCTCAACCCGAACGCCACCACTGAAATTGAGGTCACAATCCATTCGGATTCGGAAGGGAACATCACGCTTTCGCGTCTGCGCATATACTACTACATCTGCGGAAATGAGACCCATGTCACACAGAAGCGAATCATAACGCATGGCGTCCCGCCATCCGACTCGGTGACGGCAACAAAACTGGTCACCATCCAGTATACTGATATCCCGAATTCGACAGAGGCTATTAATGACGCTGAGAAGCGAATACCGGACGCGAGTATGGCGCCAGCACCAATCATCGACCTGTGGAACCTTGTTGAAGTGAGACTGGAGATGTGGTACAGATGATACGGGACGAGAGAGGGCAGTGGATCATTCTTGCTGGATTTACGATAAGTATATCTCTTGCAATACTGATTGTGCTGCTGAATCTCTCATTCATGTCTGGATACCATTCCTCACAGGCACAGATCGAGTTTCCGATGTATGAACTCCGCGAGTTGTATGATGAGACAGAGCTGGCAGTGAATACCGCTGCTATGAATGTAAACTATACCAATGATCCCAGCGATGACCCGATTGCAGATGCCGACGTAGTCAATGATACGATGATGAACTTTGGAAACTTTCTATCCCAGTTGTATGCGTATCATGGGCAGCTGGTACAGGTGTCTGTGAACACCACGACAAACAACACAGGATCACTGAATATCACCAGGGTGGTGGTCTCCCTTGCATTCGATGATGGAATCACGCAATATACTGAACATTTGGAGAGTGAACGATGAAATTAGTATGGAGGTTCGGGAATGTGTTTCATAGAGATACTCACGCAGTATCCTTCTCGCTCGAATATATCATGATATCGGGCATAGCGATTCTTTTCTTCTCAACAGTGGCGCTGACTGCTGGCATGATGTTAACCGATATTCCAACCGATATCGCGGCGACCCAGCAGTTCAACGATATCGGAAACGACATCAGCACCAAGTTAATCATGTTCTATCTGATTGCGCCGGAGAACGGCACCCTGAACACATCGCTTACGATGCCACCTGCCATTGGCAGACACACATACACGGTCAGGATGTCCACCAGTGGAACCACTGACCAGCAGGTGATCATCGATGCGGATGATATCGATATCAATATATCATATACCGTAAACGGCATCGGCGCATCCATCCCGATCGATGGGGAGACACACAGCGCCAGTGGCAGACATAGATTGTGTTTTGTCAGTAAATAGGAGGATATATGAACAAGAATTTTTTTCAATCAGAAAGAGCAGTTTCAGAGGTGATAGGATACTCACTCGTATTCGGAATCGTTGTAATAGCGATCGGACTGATTTATGTGGCTGGCGTTCCGGCACTGCAATCGTCGAAGGATACAACCCAGTTCAAGAGCGTTGAACAGGGTTTTCTGATCCTCCGGACCGATCTCTTGAAGGTCGCTCTCGATCAATCGCCTGTCAGGACAACGAAACTGGGCACTGCCGAGGGTGGCTCGCTCTCGTCTGATCCTTCCGCATGCAAACTGTCGCTCAAAGTCTTCGAAAGTGGAACTGAATGCTTCAACGATACAATCGAGCTGGGGAATATCGAATTTGCGAGCAGAATTGGCTCGGTATCATGTGAAAACGGCGCAGTGTTAACGAAGTACTCATCAGGCTCGATCATGACCTCGAAACCAAGAATGTTCAATTCCACTGATCAGGGAAACATCCTGTTTTCGCTTGTTAAGATCAACGATTCGTTCTCTTCTGTCGGCGGAGGGGTTGCGCGGATCACGATCAGTAATCCACGGTTCAATGAGAGCATATTCAGTACGCCAGAGGTCTACCGGAATGGAACACTGAAGATAAAGGTCGATAGCGAGTATGCAGATGCGTGGAGACGGTTTCTGGAGGACGAGTTCGATGCAGCATTCGACAATCCAGCCGACGGTACAACTGGCTTGAGCGGTGAGATATCCTTCAATAAACTGGTGATCGTTGAATACATCGTCAGTGTGGATGTGGGATGATCATTTGAATATTTAACACCATCGAACCGATCTTTATGATGAAATGGCGTCTTAACTATGGTCAGACCTACCAAAAGCAAGTATGCTTGCTCGAAAGGTTTATAACGTACCTTCTGATAATAACCCGTAACCATTCGACCAATTGGTCAGGACTTATCAACCGTGATACGTCACAATAAAAACATAGGAGGAATTGAATGGAACCCGCAATGGGTATGGGGCTTGTCGCCCTGATGGGTGCGGCAGCCACTGTTGCAGGATGCAGCGAAGACCTCGAATCGGATATAGGATCGCAGAGCAATCCGAATTCGCAGGTCCAGCTGGCTGCACAGGTCGGCTATCCGCACAGAATATTTAACAAAGCTATTTCTGGTGAACCACCGTCCAATGCGATGTACTGTGCTGTTGGTGCAGGCGTTGCGATGATGCTTCTGAATTCGGTGAGCACATCGCCGCTCCTTGCTATCGCAGTCGGTGCATTTGTTGCGGCACTCTTAAACGGCGTCTTCTCGACTACTGCGTATATGGGAAGAAACGCGAGTCAGACCCGGTTCAACCAGTATGTGTATCTTGATGTGCTGCGTAACCATGTCCTCGGGATCATGGGGCATGCTTATGTAACAACGTTCTGTATCGTCGGTCTGTCGTACGTTATGTGGAATCAGAATCTGATCGGACATCCGTTCCCGTTTCCAGTGATTGCAATGATCTGGGGACTTGCGGTTGGTGCGATCGGGTCATCCACCGGTGACGTGCACTACGGTGCAGAGCGAGAGTTTCAGGACTTTAAGTTTGGAGCAGGACTGAACGCTGCTGATTCCGGAAACATCACCCGGTATGCAGAGGCTGGACTCAGGTCATCGATAGACAACGCATGGTTCTGCTCGAAGTTCGGAGGACCTGTAACAGGTATTGCTTTTGGAATGACCGTTTTCCTGGACAACTGGCGATCAACAGCATTTCAAGGCTGGACTGCCGTTGTTGCAGGAACGATAATAGTCATTCTGATAATCATATACAACCGGTATCTTGAGTTGTATGCCAGGAAGAACTACGGACCGTATCCGGAATATTCAGGAGATGTAGAAGCATGATCGATATTATAACAATGCTTGCGACGCACTGGATCTCGATCATCGGGATTGTTATCGGCGGTATCTGTATCGCAGTCGGTGTCCACTTTGTTCCGGTAGGAGGCGCTCCTGCGGCTATGGCGCAGGCAACCGGTATCGGAACGGGAACCGTGCAGCTCGCTGCTGGTTCAGGACTCACAGGACTGCTTGCTGCAGGATATATGTATAAGACTCTGTCAGCAGCAGGTGCAGTGGGAATCTCAGAGGTCATCCTGATATGCGCAACAGGTGCGGTTGGTGCGATGATCATGATGACTACTACAATGATCGTTGGCAATTGGGTCTACATCTATGGCGTGGGTGTGCCACCGGCATCAGCGAAGGTCGAGTATGACCCGATCACCAAAAACTCGCAGGCGCCGTATGTTGCACCGGGAACCGTCGGACAGGGCATGCCAACGGTATGTTTCGTGAGCGGCACGATAGGTGGACTTCTCGGAGGCCTCGGAGGATCGCTCGTCTACTGCATGTTAATGTGGGTGAACGGGGATCCTGCGATCTCAAGCATCTTTGCAATAGGTGTCTTTCTGGTGAATGCGGTATTACCGTCGTACAACATCCAGGGAACGATCGAGGGATTCCATGATCCGAAGTTCAAGCGAGTGCCAAAGGCGATTGTTGCGTGCTTTATTGCATCGCTTCTCTGCGGGATTATCGCAGTAATGATCCCGGGCACAGCCATGTTTGGAGGTATCTAAAATGTCAGAACCTGCTGAAACCGCAAACCAGATTGATACCAAAGGTGTCGTTGTAGGACTCGTCGGGATCTACATAGCAGGCATCTCAGGAATACCGTATCTCGCGTTCCTCGCGGGAATCGGTGCGATATTTGCAACAAAGATGGGTGCTGATGCTGTTCGCAGAGTATGCAGCTACGGTATCGGCACAGGTGTCCCGTCGATCGGAATGCTGGCTCTTGGAATGGGCGTCATCGCAGCGATGTTCGGGCTCGCAATCGGAAAGATGTATAATGCAGTCTTCATCGGACCGATCGTCGGTCTGGTGCTTGCGCTTGTGATCGGATTTGTCGTCGGATCGCTCACAAACAAGGTCATCAAACTGAACATTCCGGTTATGGAGCGGTGCTTGACAGAGATTGCAGGCGCTGGCGTGCTCGTTCTAACAGGATTTTCTGTCATGGTTGCCGGGAGCATGGACTTTGCAGTGATCGTTGAAAAGGTTATCACAACAGGATATATCGCACCAATCTTCATTCTCGGTGCGCTCGGCATTCTGCATCCGTTCAATGCCAATCTCGGACCTGATGAGACACAGGACAGGACGCTTGTACACTCATACTCCTGCGGTGCAATTACGATGGCAATAGGGGGGGTCTGCTCGATCGCGACTATTGACCCGATCGCGGCAATACTCTCAATTGTTATCGCAGCTGCCATCTGGTATGTGAACTTTATGGGGTTCGTGAGACTGGTTCAGCGCGACGCAGGCGCTGGTTACGTTGGAACAGGACTACTTCCACCAGGGGCGATGTAGATGGATATTGCACGAATAGTACCTGAGTATCACATCACCCTTGACCCTATAACAGGGATCGTGGCAGAGGAGAGAGAGGACTTGATCATGTTCTCGCTCGTTCCGATAGAGAATCAGCTGGACATACTTGAGGACGTTGCTGATGACCTGATAAACTCGCTGACACCAGATAAACCACTGCTCTCGTCCTACGCCGGAAGAGAGGATGCATCGCGCATCGCTGGTTTTTATGCAAACCTGTTCTATGGAATAGTCATCGGGCTTGTAATCGCATTCATGGCAGCAATGATGATAATAAAGATGCGAGGAGGGCTATAAAATGGTTAAAAAAGTAGCACCATCTGACCCATGGCCCATTATACCTGGTGAATTTGAGGTCGGAAACCCTGAGGACTGTGTCGCGGTTACCACCCTCGGATCACATCTGAGCGATTTCCCGCTTGCAGCCGGAGCATCGATCACAGGACCAACCAAGACTGAGAATATTGGGGTTGAGAAGCTGGTTGCAAACATCATATCAAACCCGAACATCAGGTTTTTGGTCGTTACAGGAATGGAGGTCAAGGGTCACATCACAGGACAGTCGTTGATCGCTTTTCATGAGAATGGAATCGACGCAGACGGACGCGTCATTGGAGCGACAGGAGCGATTCCATTCATCCAGAATCTGGATGCGGACGCCATAGCGAGGTTTCAGGAACAGGTCGAATGTGTCGACTTAATCGGTACCGAAGACGAGGGCAAGATATCAGCCGCGGTAAAGGCATGTGCTGCAAAGGACCCTGGCGCTCTTGATGTTGAGCCAATGATAATCAAGCTAGAGGAAGGCGGCGGCGAGGAGGAGATCGCAGGATTTCGACCGATGGCTGCCGAGGTCGCAACGGTTCGCGCACGGATCAAAGAGCTTGAAACGGCAATGGTTGTCGTAGGCAATATGAACAAGTTTGCAGCAGGTGTCTACGCCGCAAAGATTGAGGGAATCATGATCGGTCTTACCATAACGCTGATCCTTCTTGGATTGGCGGTGATGTCGGAAGGCGCTCTCAGCTTCCTGGCAGGAGGTACATGAACATGGCGGAAGAGGAGAAGATAGAAGAGACCGTCGAGGAGACCACAGAAGTTGCTGAAGAAGCAACTGAAGAGACTTCCGAAGAAGAGATCACGTATGGAGTCGGTACCCCGATGGTGATCGATCCATTTATGGAACCGTTTGAGATCGCTGTCGAGAGTGTACGGCGCCGTGCACAACTGATTGCACGTAACCAGAAACTGGATTCAGGTTTCACGGCAGGCGCACCGCTCGGTGTCGCAGTAGGCATATTGTTCGCTCTCATACTGGCTCTGTTACCGTTGTTGTGGATGAAGGGGTGAATAAATATGACAGAAGAAGGGCAGATCATCGTTCCACATGTCGTCGTTGACAGGGCTGAGTACACAGAGGTTCTACGAAGGCTGGATGAGATCGATGAGAAGATTGAGTTCGTGAACGCCGAGATATATCAGCGGATTGGAAAGAAGGTTGGTAGAGATATTGGCATACTCTACGGAATAGCGACAGGGCTGGTGATAGCGTTGTCTTATGTAATCCTGACAGGGATGACAATATAAGTGAGGTATCGATATGCTCAGATTTGATAAGGAACAGAAGGTTTTCGAGTTCGGAGACATGAAGATAGGAGGTCAGCCAGGAGAATACCCTACTGTGCTCTTCGGTTCGATGTTTTATAACAGGCACAAGATCGTGACGGACGAGGACAAGGGAATATTCGACAAGAATGCTGCCGACACGCTCTGGACCGCAGCAGAAGAGATCAGTGATGTAACAGGCAACCCGCACTGCAACCAGATCGTTGCAGAGACGAACGAGGCTATGAAGAGCTACATCGACTGGTTCGTGGACGGGTATGATGAGCCGTTCTTGATCGACTCATCAGCAGGCGATGTTCGAGCGTATGGTGTTGAGTACGTAACCGAGATCGGTGTTGCAGACCGCGCCATACACAACTCGATCAATGCGAGTATCCAGGAGGAGGAGGTTGTGGCGCTCACAGAGTCCGATGTCTCATCCGCCATCATTCTCGCATTCAATGCAACCGAGCCAGGTGTCAAAGGAAAGATTGAGATCCTTGAGATTGGTGCTGCAGGCATCGAGAAAGGAATGCTTGAGATCGGTGCGGAATGCGGTATCACAAAGCCGCTTGTGGATATCGCTGCGATGCCGCTCGGATCGGGCGCAGGCGCAAACGTGCGTACAGGCGTTGCTGTAAAGGCACGATTTGGGCTGCCGGTCGGAGGAGGGTATCACAACTCAGCGTCCGCATGGGACTGGATGAAGAAGTTCAAGAAGGAGCACCGCGAAGCGTGGCCTCCTGTTGACATCGGAAACAACCTGATCGCGGGAATTGCTGGGGCTGACTACTATCTGTACGGTCCGATCGAGAATTCGACGATGGTCGCGCCTGCAGCTGCTATGATCGATATCATGGTCGCTGAGAACGCAGAGGAACTCGGCCTCACTGTGAAGGATCCGAACCATCCGTTCAAGAAACTGATTTAAAGCGCGTGAAAATCCTCCCACCTGTGCGGTGGGGGATCTATTTTTTTGGTAATTCAGACCATCATGCACCCAGTCTCTCATATCCATCTGCCAATCATCACAACATATTTATGAAAACAGAGCCACGTATATTCCAGGTTTCAGATGGACAATCATATCAGCATACAGGATCATCATCTCACAATCGGCGGCGTTGATACGGTCTCGCTTGCAGATGAATATGGCACGCCGCTGTATGTGACTTGCGAGCAGCGGATACGCAGGAACTTTCGTACATTCAAAGAAGCGTTCCCGGATGCGGATATATACTATGCTGCAAAGGCGAACTGGAATCTTGCGATCCTGCGGATCCTCGCGTCAGAAGGCGCGGGCGCCGATGTCTTCTCTGATGGTGAACTCTATGTTGCGCTTCTCGCAGGCATTCCACCTGAGAAGATTCTCTTCAATGGCAACTCAAAGACCGTATACGAACTGCAGATGGCAATCGATTCCGGAGTTCGCATCTCCATAGATTCGCCTGATGAACTGCGTGTACTATCAGATCTGTCTGTTAAATCCGGTAAAACCGTGGATGTCGCATTCAGAGTCAATCCTGATGTATCTCCTGACACCCATCCGAAGATTGCAACAGGTCTTGCAACCTCAAAGTTCGGAATAGGGTATAAGGATGTATTGAATGTTTATAAAGAGGCAAAGGAACTGTCAGGAGTAAATCCGGTCGGGATACACTGCCACATCGGATCGCAGATCACTGATGTATCTCCCTTCGGCGAGGCAGCAGAACGGATGATGGATCTGGCAGAACAGATAACATCGCTCGGTATTGATCTCGAATTCGTTGATCTTGGAGGCGGGCTCGGCATCCCGTATCAGAAGGATGTGCAGACGCCTGAACCACGCGATCTCGCAGATACGATCCTCCCGGTATTTGATGCGCGATCAAGGGATATAGGAATTACCCCGAAACTCGTACTCGAACCTGGCAGGTACATCGTTGGCGATGCAGGCATCCTTCTTGCGGGAGTGAACACTGTGAAGCGGTCAGCGAAGAATTTCGTGGGTGTGGATGCCGGTCTCAATCTGCTGATCCGCCCTGCGATGTATGACGCATACCATGAGGTGGTTGTTGCGAACAGGGCAGACCTTGCTTATGAGGAGACGTACGATATTGCGGGACCGATCTGCGAATCAGGCGATATCCTTGCGAAAGATCGCAGACTGCCGCTGATCGAACCAGGCGACGTTATCGCAGTACTTGATGTTGGCGCGTACGGATTTTCCATGAGTTCCCAGTACAACGGACGGTGCCGGTGTGCTGAGGTTCTGGTCAGCGATGGCGGGGTGGATGTGATACGCGAGCAGGAATGTTATGGGGATCTGATCGCGAAGCATGTTGTACCAGCAAGGCTGCTGACTACGCTATGAGAGACTCCCCTGTCATCTCCGCAGGTTTCGGTATACCCAGTATCTCCAGCATGGTAGGCGCGATATCTGCGAGTTTTCCGTTCCTGAGACCCACGCTCTGATCCGTAACCAGTATCAGCGGCACCGGATTCGTGGTGTGTGCGGTATGCGGTGTACCGTCCTCATCGATCATCTCCTCGGCATTGCCGTGATCCGCTGTGATGATCGCAGACCCACCGATCATCTGGACAGCATCAATGACCCTGCCAACGCAGGTATCAACCGTTTCCACTGCCTTAACAGCAGCATCGAATACCCCGGTATGCCCGACCATATCGCAGTTTGCATAGTTCAAGATAATCACATCGTACGATTTGATTCTCTCGATAACGGCATCGGTAAGTTCATAAGCGCTCATCTCTGGCTTCAGATCGTACGTTGCTACCTTCGGAGATGGTATCAGTAAGCGGTCCTCGCCTGTGTTCGGAGTCTCGACGCCGCCGTTAAAAAAGAACGTGACATGCGCATATTTCTCGGTCTCTGCGATGCGCAGCTGCCGCAGTCCATGCTTCGACAAGACTTCTCCGAGCGTGTTTGTGAGATGTTCTGGCGCATAAGCGACATGAGCGTTGATGGTTGAATCGTATTCGGTCATGCACACAAAGTATAGATTATTCAATTTCTGACGTTCAAAGTGACTGAAATCGGAATCCACAAATGCACGGGTGATCTGCCTGGCACGATCCGGTCTGAAGTTGAAGAAGATGACCGAATCATCATCAGAGATCGGAATATAGTCGCTCCTGACAATCGTCGGGAGTATGAACTCATCGGTCTCGCCGCGCGCGTATCCTTTACGCACAGCGTCGGATGCGCTCTCTGCAAGGATACCCTCTCCATTTACAAGAGCACGATAGGCTTTCTCTGTTCGATCCCAGCGATTATCACGATCCATCGCATAATACCTCCCTGCGACAGTTCCTATCTGGTATCTGTCAAGAGCTTTGATATATTCGAGAGCACTCCTCGGAGGCACATCCCTTCCATCGAGAAACGCATGAATCCGGGTGCGTACATGGTTTGCTGACGCGAATTTCAGGAGAGCAAGGAGATGCGATAGATGGCTATGCACGCCGCCGTCCGACAGGAGCCCCATCAGATGCAGGCAGGAGTTGTGCATCTTCGCGTGTTCGATCGCCTTTTGCAGGATTGGATTTCGAAAGAATGTTTTATCAGATATAGCCCTGTTTATCCGGGTTAAATCCTGGTACACAATCCTCCCGGCACCGATATTCAGATGCCCAACCTCAGAGTTCCCCATCTGTCCATCAGGAAGCCCGACCGCCTCGCCCGCTGCCGAGAGCGTGCATGTCGGGTAACGTTTCCGTAAGATGTCGAGATTGGGTGTATCTGCATGAGCGATTGCGTTGCCATCGGGTGACTCGTTAAGCCCGAATCCGTCAAGGATTGTTAATATTAACATTTCAT
>PIXW01000116.1 GCA_003601535.1 ANME-2 cluster archaeon | reverse complement strand
TACCACTACCAGCAGAGGTTGATCCGGATAAGGTCGATGCCACGTTGAAGGACGGGGTGCTGCGGATAGAGATGATGAAGTTAGCCCAGCCAGAAGTGAAGAAGATCGAGGTGAAGTGATCTTCTTCCTTCTTTTTTTTATCCATCAATTAGAGGGGATAGACTAATAAGACGCGATTACTCGTGCCTCCTCGCCTAAGGACTGTTAAGGACTGTACGTGCGACTTTTACCGCATACTGCTGCCTTCGGCACTGCTTCGCGTACAAGCATTTTGCAACCTTTTCCGCGTCAGGCAGCAGTTTCGTTCTCTGTGGCGTTCGATCAGCAGATTCCAGGCAGTTCATCTATTCTTCCGTAATTCATACTACTCAAAAGTACGTACCGGGATACGGGTTTTTATCGGAACAGCCTTTGGCATCACCATCCAAAACCCGTTGTGCAGAGCTATTCCTGCTCAGACATGTAAAAAGCGGAGCATCTGCTGTGCTTGGGCTGTCGAGATAAAGGCTGTGAAAAACCACAACCAACAAATCACCATTCACAACCGTTTTGGCAGACTCCGCTCATGGAGCTTTGTCGCAGCTGCCATAAATATCATCAGAAATATTGCGAGAGCTGCGATGTCCACCGAAACCGGATAATGATTATTGATATCCTGAAAAGAATATCTGCACAGATCTGTTAGGTAGGTCAGAGGGGACAGCGATGCCAGCGCCTGCCCCCACGACGGCAGATCACCCACCGGAATAAATACACCGCTTATGAACACCAGCGGAAATCGTACCATTGTGGATAGCATCATGACCGTAGAGGTCGCACCGGTGGGAATAGATGAGAATATCAGCCCCATCGCCGAGAAGCAGAACGCAGCCAGCACGATGCCCAGAGCGAGGATGAACGGATGTGTGATTGTGACGCCAAATGCTACTCCAAGCAGTACCGGCACAAGCGATATCGCAATCCCGAAGAAGGCGGATGCCAGCACATCTCCAAAAAGAGCCGTTGTGATGGAGATGGGGGCTGCTGCGAGCCTTTCCAGGTTTCTGGTCTGTGTCTCGGTTGGCGCTATCACAGGAGTCACTGACGTTGATGTGAAGAATACCGTCATACCGAGCAGCCCTGCAACAAGAAAATTGATTGGAAGATCTCTCCCTATCACAAACGCCAGAAAAAGAAATCCCGGAACAAGGATGCCGAATATCACCACAGGTCCATTCAGATAATAGATTCGGATATCTTTTTTGGCAATTGCGCAGGCACGCTTCAACTGATCCATCATTTCATCTACCCCCATCATTTTTGCTCCCTGGTAAGTTTGACGAAGACGTCTTCAAGCGTTGGTGTCAGTGTGGTCAGCATCACAATCTCCAGATTGTTCGATCTCGAATAGTCCACCAGTTGATATATCACCCTGCCTGGTTCGTTCGTATAAAATCGTAGTTTATCTCCGCTCCTCCGGACGCTTATCACTCCTGATATGCTATGGAAACAAGAGACGTCTACAGGCGTGTCAAAACTAACCTCTACCCGCTGCATCCCTCCTATTCTCATTTTGAGTTTCTCAGGAGCGTCTATAGCTACTATCGTCCCATGATTGATGATTGCGATTCTGTTGCACAGATCGTTTGCCTCCTCCATATAGTGAGTGGTGAGAAAAACCGTTTTACCGTCGTTATTTAGCTCCCGCACCATCTCTTTTATCAACCGTGCGCTCTGAACATCCAGACCGGATGTTGGCTCATCAAGGAATAGTATTTCAGGGTCGTTCATAAGAGACATGGCGATTACAAGTTTCTGCTTCATTCCCTTCGAGAATGTCTTGACCTTATGGTCTTTCCTGTCGTACAGATCGAATTTTGTGAGGAGTTCTTCCGCTCTTTTTCTGGCATCGGTTCCTGGTACGCCGTACAATTCTGCCATGAACTGCAGGTTGCCCCATGCGGAAAGTTCGCTGTATGCGTTCGACAGATCAGGAACAACTCCCGCTATCTGTTTGGCTTTGATCGGATCACGCCGGATGTCAAAACCCATGATACTGACGCTACCTGAACCTGGCTTGATCACTCCTGTTAACATCCTGACAGTCGTGGTCTTGCCTGCACCGTTCGGTCCCAAAAAGCCAAAGACTTCACCCTCTTCCACCTCAAAGCTGATATGATCCACTGCTGCAAGTCCATCGTAATATTTTGTCAGTTCTCTGACCTCAATCACATTTCTCCTGTACGACAATGTATGCCACCTATTCCAACCCGGAGGGCAGTGAAGTGCGTCTGATGTACTTTCCATGCTCTTTCATGCATGGTAGCAATCGCGCATCGTGTCACCGAATATCCGGTATTTTACACTAACATTATGGTGATCGATTAAAAGAATTTGGGTAGTTCGGAATCGTAACGATTGATATTGCCTGCATGAACGCAGAAGAGCGAAGTTTTTAAGTATTGACATCCAATTATTACTGATATCATGCCGGAAAAAACATCCAGACTTTCAGGATTCTACAAACTTGCGCCAGATGAGCGGTTGCAGATCGTCAGCGAATTTGCGGACCTGACCGATGAAGATGTCTCGATCTTGAACAGAGGGTTGGATATTGAAGAGGCAGACAGAATGATCGAGAACGTTATCAGCACAATCTCCCTCCCTCTCGGTATCGCAACCAACTTCTTGATAGACGGAAAGGACTACCTGATCCCGATGGCTCTTGAAGAGCCGAGTGTCGTGGCTGCCGCATCCAATATCGCGAAGATCGCACGGGTAAACGGGGGCTTTCACACATCAAGCGATGAACCTGTGATGATCGGGCAGATACAGATCGTGGATGTTGTCGATGCCGAACTGATCAGGCAGAACATCCTTTCCAGAAAGCAGGAGATCCTCGATAAAGCGAATGAGCAGGACCCAACGCTCGTGAAACTCGGAGGCGGAGCAAAGGAGATTGAGATCAGGATTCTTGAGACTGATTGCAAAACGATGGTGATCGTGCATCTTCTCGTAGACGTTCGGGATGCGATGGGCGCAAATGCCGTCAATACGATGGCAGAAGCGGTCACGCCGATAATCGAAGAGTGTTGTGCCGGAGACGGCAGGGTTCTACTGCGAATCGTCTCGAATCTTGCGACACACCGCCTCTCACGGGCGCAAGCGGTCTTTGATAAGGATGCGATTGGAGGAGAACAGGTTGTTGATGATATCATAAAGGCGTACGCATTCGCGTGTGCTGATCCGTACCGGTGCGCCACATACAACAAGGGAATCATGAATGGCATCGATGCTGTCGTTGTCGCAACCGGAAACGATTTCAGGGCAGTGGAATCCGGAGCGCATACTTATGCCGCTTTGTCCGGGTATAAGCCGCTTATTTTATGGAAGAAGAACGACGATGGTGATCTTTTAGGTGAGATAGAACTTCCGATAGCAGTAGGAATTGTTGGTGGAGCAACATCATCCAATCCGGCAGCGAGGATATCTCTGAAGATTCTTGGGGTTACGACTGCAAGAGAACTGGCAGAAGTCATAGCTGCGGTCGGGCTGGCACAGAATCTTGGAGCGATGCGTGCGCTTGCGACAGAAGGGATACAGCGCGGACACATGTCGCTTCACGCACGTAACATCGCAATCATGGCTGGAGCGGAAGGGGAGATGATCGACAGGGTTGCCGGGATCATGGTGAACGAGGGGATAGTGCGCCCGGGCAGGGCAAAGGAAATTCTGGATGAAATTGATGAATGATGTAATCCAGACCAGCTACCATATCACATACAGCGATTATACGAGTGAGCCAGAACCAGAGATCGTGCTCATCGGAACAGCGCACGTCTCGCATAAGAGTGTTGAAGAGGTAAAGGAAGTCATATCAAGGGAGCATCCTGATGTAATTGCGATTGAACTCTGTCCTGGCAGATATGCAGCACTGAAAGGCAAAACTAATGATGTGTCTGCGAAAGATATCCTGAGCAGCGGCAATATAACGCTGTTTCTTGTCCATTCTCTTCTGGCATACACCCAGAACAAGATCGGCTCAGAGATGGATGTGAAACCTGGCTCAGAGATGATAGCCGCAATCGATGCTGCAGAAGAACTTGGAATAGAGATTGCGCTTGTTGACAGGGACATTCAGGTAACACTTCAGCGATTTATCGGTAGAATGGGATTCGTTGAGAAGATGAAGATGCTTGGGGCGCTGGCTGGCATGCTGTTTGGATTCGGAGGAAAAGAGATCGACATGGAACGCATCACTGAGGAGGATATCGTTACCCAGTTAATAGCAGAACTGAAAGAGTTCTCACCAACGACTGCGAGCGTGTTAATCGAGGAGAGGGATGCATTCATCGCAAAGAATCTACTTGACCTCAAAGAAAAAGGGAAGGTGGTTGCAATCGTCGGAGCAGGTCACAGGCATGGCATCACCGAATATCTCGAACATCCGGAAAAGCTGCCAGACATAAATAAACTGCTTGAAATACCGAAGAAACGATTCAGTGTAGGAAAGATCATCGGAGTCGCACTGATCCTTCTGGTTCTCGCCACGTTCGCAGTGATCATAACGAACGTATCGCTCGATCAGTTTCTTGTTGCGTTCGGATGGTGGTTCATCATCAATGGCACCTTAAGCGGGCTTGGCGCATTGATCGCACGCGGGCACCCATATTCTGTATTGACTGCGTTCGGCGTCGCATGGCTCACCTCATTAAACCCGATGATGGCTGCAGGCTGGTTTGCTGGTGCTGTCGAGGCAAAGATGCGCAAGCCATCCCCGCATGATATCCATGAGATTGCGAATGCTGAGAGCCTTCACGAGATGATGAATAACAATCTCTTCCGTGTGATTCTGGTTGCAGCGCTTACGAATCTTGGAAGCATCGTAGGTACGTTCATTGGCGCTTATGTGGTGCTTCAGGTCAGCGGAATCGATATTGAGACGATCAGAGCTGGGGTCATGAGTGTTTTTGGCTCTCTCTAATTGTACACCAATCTTTCAGACAACATTGGTTTATTGTGTTTAGATGCATGTTTTGGGTATGAGATGAGTACTGGCAGGTCTCCAAATCGGATGTGCAACTCATCCATAATGACTGATGCTCCTGCACGACGCTGATCAACCATAAATTATATACCATACGGATTAACTATATCCTATATGTAAATCATATATAGTTATTGGGAAAAACTATATATAACCTCTGTTACATGGATAATTTCGGTGATACATCAATGGAAAAACCAGATAGAACACATTGGTTTCTGCCACACGCAATCGTGACAATGCTTCTGATCGCAGTGATTACGACATCGCTCTTCGGATCAGGCTGTATCGACAACAAGAACGCTGGGCAAGTTGTGAAACTGCAGATCGCAGGCTCGACAACGGTTCTTCCGATCGCAGAGGAGTGCGCACGCGTATTTATGGAAGAGCATCCAGGCAGCCAGATCTATGTATCTGGAGGCGGATCATCGCATGGAATACGATCCGTTGCTGACGGTACCGTGGATATCGGAGATGCATCCCGTGACCTGAAAGATTCTGAGAGGGAGAAGTACCCTGATCTTGTGACTCATGCCATCGCGAAGGATGGTGTTGCAGTCGTGGTGCATCCAGAGAACGAGATCAGCGATCTCACACTGGAAGAGTTGCAGGGCATCTACACAGGTGAGATCACGAACTGGAAGGATCTTG
>PIXW01000115.1 GCA_003601535.1 ANME-2 cluster archaeon | reverse complement strand
TTGAATGCCAGATGTGTCTAGTATGCCAGAACACCCTCGCCCCCTGATGCAGAAAAGACTCATATCACGCATATCAGAGAAGATGCAGAGAATCGGTTCGCTCCGCCCCCTCCCGGCAGACGCCGTAAAACGACTTCACGAGGAGATGCGGCTTTTGCACACCTACCATTCCAATGCAATAGAGGGGAATACCCTGACACTTTCTGAGACGAAGCTTGTGCTGGAGACTGGGATAACCATCGGCGGGAAGGCGCTTGCGGACCACATCGAGGCAACCAATAACGCGAGAGCATTCGATCTCATAGAGGATCTCGCAAAAGGCGGTAGAGTGATAGACCACGTCACAATCCAGGAGATCCACGAGGTTGTAACCGCAGGCATTCTAACAGATTCCGGCAGATACCGCACCCATAACGTGAGGATAGTCGGAGCAAAAAAGACGCCACCTGGCTGGTCAAAGGTGGTCGGGTTGATTGACAGACTGATCGATGAGATTGCCGAAAGCGGGACGCACCCGCATCGTCCACCTCACCCGCATCCGGTTGAGACCGCTGCATTTCTGCATCACCGATTTGTTGAGATCCATCCGTTCACAGATGGTAATGGCAGGGTGGCACGTCTCCTCTCAAACCTGTACCTGATTGCGAAAGGCTACCCGCCTGTAGTGATAATGACCCAAGATCGTGGGAAATACTACCAGTGCCTGCGGGCGGCAGATGCCGGAGATCTTGCGCCCTTCGCCGACTTCATCGCGAGGGCTGTGAACCAGAGCCTCACGTTGTATCTCACAATCTCTGGCGGGGCTGACGAACTGGTACCGATGAAGGAACTTGCGACAAGTACGCCCTACTCTCAGGAATACTTGAGCTTGCGAGCAAGACAGGGCGCTCTCGATGCGGTGAAGATGGGGGCGTGTGGCACTCGTCGAGGCGGGCGGTTGCGCGGTATGTGGGGGATTTGTAAAAATAACAGACCGCGGGAAACACACACCCCGGCGTCCATCTCACGTCGATCGCGGACAGAACCGCTCGAGACCAAGCATCTGCGCAACCCCTGCGATGCTGATCCCATAAAAGACCGCCTTCGCCCCCGCAACCTCCAGTATCGGCTCAATCGTCCCGTTAACGACCGTCGTCCCCGTAACAAGTGCCAGATCGCACCATTCCAGCACCTCTTCCGCCTTCGCACCACCATCCAGCACCACAACACCGAACTTCTCCCGCCCAACATTTTCCACATCAAGATCCAGTATCCTGAGTTCACCCCGCTCAGAACAGCGCCGTGCATGAACCGGCTGAAATCCGACCAGTGCGATCCTCGCCCCCCTATACCCCTCAAGAAACTCAAGCAGATCCAGACCGCACTCAGCAGGACCCTTGTCCTTGCAGTGAACACTTCCCTCGATCATGCCGAGGTTTCGCATCACCGCATTCAGCGTTGCAACAAAGATCGCTCTCCTGTAGTTATTCGTAAGTGCCATAGCGAGAACATCCTGAAGTGTCCCCTCAAAGTCGCCATACATGTCTGTGAACGCCTGACCAAAGCTGCCTGCAAACTCCGCCTGCATCAGCCGCTCGACACCTTTCAGTATCGGAAAGTCCTCACTCTCAGGATTTCCTATAGCCTCTTCCGGGGTCAGTGGCTTCGCTCTGATAACCACAGTCTCGTCCAGCAGATCATTTTCTGTCACAATCCTCTCGAATTTCTCTTTTATCACTGTGTACATATTAGAACACCCCAGACGCCTTCTCTCTAAAAAAAGGTTGGCGATGTGAACGATTTTACACCTCGTCCACATCAATCCCATTCTAAGCCATCTTCTTGATCTTATCAAAGAGCTGCCGCATCGTGTCCTCGTTACTCTTCGTAAACGAAAACGGCGAGTCAGTGAACCCCTCGAAGTAGACCGGCACATTGTCCAGCCGGTAGAACGTGCCTGAACACTCCATCGCATCGATAACGCCAGGCAGCACCACATCAGACGCAATCGTCGTCGGACACGGCGCAATATCGAGACAGACGAGCGGTATCTCGCAGAGGTACGATGCAGGATCTGCAGGGATGTGGCAGACAAGATCAGCGCACATCACGAACGCGGCATCCACATCGCGTTCTCGCAGCACGTCCACCATCGTGTACTCGCCCGGATTGAACCTCGGATAGCCCCGTGAAAAGTCGAGACCGAACGGGTAGCCGTACAGGTAGGATGCGATCTGGTTAAAGCCAGCAACGTTGCAGTGACCTCTAAGGGCACCCAACGAGAACTTTGTGTGGTTGTTAAGCTCTTTTACGAGGTTTAATGCAGCCTCAACGTTTCTGTGCTTGCCGTACGACGAGCCAACGCCGAGTCCCACGTAGATCGCACCGAAGTTGCAAGCCTTCATCATCTCAACCATCTCTTTCATGACCGGGATTGGAACGCCGGTGGTCTTTTCAACCGCTGGGTGTGGCTCTTTTCCGGTTAAGATGGTCTGGAGTGCGTTAAATAGATCGTAGTCGCTGTTCGGGTTTAGCTGCACATGAAGATCCGCTGCCTCCGCTGTCGGCGTCTTCCTCGGGTCAACACAGATCACAGTCCGGTCGAACCTGCCACGTTTGGTCCAGTAGCCTCTCGGGAATATACCGTATCTGGACATGTGCCTCGGCATCGACTCAAGCGCGTTGCAGCCCCAGTAGATCGAGAGGTTGGCTCTGTTCTTTGTCTGTCCTGCTGTCGATCCGACGCAGCCTGCCTCCTGAATGCCCATGACAGTCGGACCGTGGCAGATCGTTGCGTTTGAGTCCACTGCGGCACCGAGGTACTCTCCGATGTGCAGTCCGATCTCCTGCGCCTCACACGAGGTCTCGCTTCCAAGGAAGAGGAGTGGGCGATCTGCCTCGGTTAGTATCTCGGCGGCTTTTGTGATTGCGTCGTTCCAGTCCGCCTTCTTGAGTTCGCCGTTCTCTTTTATCAGGGGGTCTCTCAGCCGGTGGGTGCTAACAACCTCCTGGAACTTGGCGTTGCCCATCTTACATGCGTTTCTGACGGTGATCTCGCCATCTCCAAGCTCCACCTGGATATCATCACATGATCCTCCGCAGACCGGACATATAATATTCTTGGTAAACATATCAGTCGCCTCCTTTCGCATACACTTTCAGAACCACGTCCTCGGTTGAGAGTACCTCTTCAGTGGTCGGTTCGACTGTGACCTTGCTCCCCTTGTACCGCGGCGATCCTGTTGAGAACGTGTCAGGCTCAACGACCACGTTTGCCCAGATCGCTCTCGGCATAAAGACGTGACCGGGTCGTACAGAGTCGGTACGCTTCGTAAAGACTGGGACAGAGTGTTTACCGTCCCGGCTTGTCACGAGCACCTTCTCAGGACTGCCCATCGCATCAAAGTCCTCAGGAGCGATCCAGCAGACCGCACACTCGAGCTTGTAGTCTTCGGTTATCTTGCTGCCGCCCTTGGCAAGCCTGCCCTCATCAATCGTTCCGCCAGTATTTAGTAATGCTTCCATCTCTTGTCACCTCCAAGTCTCACAGTCCCTCATTTGCGTTCTTTGACGCATACAGCGTGCCTTTTGTCCACGCAATGATCGCGTTGTCGCCGCTGAACTTCAGAAACTCGCCCGGGCAGGAGACGCCGTCAAACGCAAGATCGCTCTCCGATCCCACCTGCTCAAACCCTGCCAGGAAGTTTGTGATGCTACCGCCGACAACGATCGTGCCGCCGGTCATCTCAGCCCCAACGCCGCGTACAGCGTCGCCACGAACGACGATCAGACCGCCGTTCTGCCTGATTCCGCAGAAGTTCTGGACGCTGCCCATAACCTCAATCTCGCCGCCGCTCATGCCGCCGCCAACCTGGCTATCCGCATCGCCGTCGATGACGAGCCTGCCGCCGGTCATCCCGTGCCAGCTTCCGCGGTAAGCGCAGCCTACATGGTCTTTTGCATTTCCTGTTATGTGCAGGAGTCCGCCTTTCATCTCCATCCCTGCCCACGCGTTGGCGTCACCGTTGACAGTGATCTCGCCGCCGCTCATCTCGGCACCGACATGCATGCCAGCAGAGCCGTTTATCGTGATCTTGCCTGCGGTCATGCCAGCACCGATCCGCTTGACGCGCGGGACGTCTCCGCCAATGACAATCGAGGTCTCATCAGCAGTTGCACCTCCATCGCCCTTAACATCGAAGAAATCAGACAAGGGGTGTTCTTTCGGACCCTGCCACACGAGCAGGTCTCCAATCTCACTCGCGCTCTTCCCTGCAAAGGTGTCCGGTGTGATCACCTCTGCCTCAACCATGATACCGATCTCGCCTTTCGGTGTAAGTGTTACTTCTGCCATGACAATCACGCCTCCTCGGTAACTTTGATCGGTGTCGGGTTCATGAGATAACTGTCAGGTGTTGGATAGTGGGCAAAGCCAAGCGTGTAGTACTTGAACCACTCCTTGACATCCGCAAGCATATCCTTCGTACCTGCCTCTTTGGTAGTCACATCGACGTAGTACGTCCTCTTCTCAGGGATCGCCACAATCTCGCCCCTCCTTGATACGATCTCGCCGTCCTTGACCGTGTACTCTGCCTGTGCAAAGTTCTTTGCCAGATCATCGTAGTCACGTGGGTTCAGGCTCTTCGGGTCGATGTTATAGATCGTGACATCTCCGTCAGCACCAACTCCGAGACTGCCCTTCCTGTGCGATAAACCAATCGTCCTTGCGGTGTTTGCACGGGTAATGATCGCAATATCGTAGAATGACATCTCCCGGTCCACTGCACCAAGATCACTCCGGTCGCGTGCCCATTCGTGGCACTCGTCAAAGGTTGCATTCCGTGCAGCCTGGGACATGAGCCATGCCATCACAAGCGGGTACTTCAGGAACGTGCCGCCGTTGGGGTGATCTGTCGTCATGATAGACTTCCACGTGTCTTTCACGAGCAAGAGAATCTCAAGACCCATCGCCCACTGGACGCTGTGTACCGGGTTGCTCTTGAGATACGTGAATGGAAGTACTCCGGAACCGCATTCCAGCTCAACGTCGGTATTCGACCATTTGTTGCCGGTAAGGGCGTACAGATCATGTATTGCCGGTCCGTCACCGGTCATGACCGTCGCCTCTCCGAAAGGAACGCAGCCACTATCCATGACAATGTAATCGGTCTTGTTCACATGATCGATGACTTCCTTTGTTCCGGACTCGAAATCACCCCAGCTGGTTCCGCCGAAGCTGTTGAACTGCGCATGGGTAAGATAAACTGATTCCAGCCTCTTGGGATCAACTTTCGTCTCAGCCCATTCGACGTCGAGGTTCTGGTTTGGCTTGATCTGACTTGGAATCTTAAGCGAGTCCCGTGTGATCTCGTAGCATCCCGGGTGTCCCAAGTTGTTTGCATGCAGATGCATCGCCATCGGGAGTCCAAGACGCTCATTAATCTCGCACAAGCCCTCTATGACTTCTCTTGAGGTGATCCCGAAGTGGATGTTCGCCTCATCGAGCGATCCGACATTCTCTGCCCATCCCCAGTTCTCAACACCTGCCGGGTTCACGCACTTGATCCCGTAGGTCTTGTGAGCCTTCATCATCCACGCAACGTACGCACAAGCCCGGTCCATCTCGCCATCGCGCAGGTAGCGCATGATAAACCAGTTGTTGCCGAGCACAAGGTAGCCGCCCGTATCGAGCATCGGAATCGAGCGCATCTCCTCGTGCGTGTGGCGGGCTTCAAGCGGCGGGACTGCTGCTTCAAAGGCCGTGGTGTAGCCCATCTGTGAGTACTCGTATCCCTCCATGTAGACCGATGGCACCGTGTAACCGGAACCTGAGTGAGTAAGCGGAGTCTTCTTCCAGTTCCACTTGTAACTGTCCTCAGGACGCATCATCCGCCC